>NZ_JBSSCV010000023.1:0-53322 GCF_054060065.1 Thermostichus sp. MS-CIW-37
TCGGAAGCGTACACCAGCAAAACCTGCACCAAGTGCGGGCACATCCACACTAAGTTGGGTGGCGCAAAGGTGTTTAGATGCCCAAAGTGCAACCATAGGCTACCACGAGATTGGCAAGGCGCTCTGGGTGTTATGCTCAGAGCTTTGCGGGATACCGCCTTTCTGTTCGGAAACGGACAGAATGCTATCGCTTCACCGTTGAGCAGTAATGCTTAGCAGTGTTCAGCGTAAATGTATCAGTTTAAGTTGAATCTGAAACCTGAAAGTTGGATGGGGATGGTGGCAAGGCTATGCAACCCAAAAGCGTTTTCTGGAAGCGGCGGCAGGTATTGGCCGGCCTGGGATCCCTGGGAGCTTGGGCGTTGAGTCAAGGCTCTCCGTTGGCCCAGAATACCTCACAGAGTTCGGTAGATCTGGGATCCCTGAGCTGGGCGGATATTCTGGAGCGGGCGCGGGGCAGCTCTGTCAACTGGGCCATGTGGAGCGGCAGCGAGGCCATCAATGGCTTCGTGGATGGCTGGGTGAAAAGCCAGTTGCAGGAGCGTTATGGCGTTCGCTTGAACCGGATCCCGCTCACGGATACCGTTGAAGCAGTCAACAAGGTGATTGGGGAGGTGCAGGCCGGTCTGCGCAGCGGCGGCAGCATCGATCTCATCTGGATCAATGGCAACAACTTCCGCACCCTCAAGCAGGGGAATTTGCTCTTCGGCCCTTTTGCTGAGAAATTGCCCAGCTTGCCCTTCTACGATCCCGCCGATATTGCAACGGATTTTGGCCTGCCCACCGAGGGCTATTCTGCACCCTACACCGGCAACTACTTTTTGATGGCCTATGATGCCGAACGGGTACCCAATCCCCCCCAGAGCCACGCCGAACTGTTGGCTTGGGCAGAGGCCAACCCAGGGCGATTTACCTACGTGGCCCCGCCGGATTTTCATGGCAGCCGCTTTTTGTTGAGCGCCTTCTATGGTGTGACCGGGGGCTATGCTCAGTACAGCGGGCCGGACTTCGATGCCGATCTCTGGGCGCGACAATCCCCTGCCCTGGTGGAATACCTGAGAAAGCTGGATCCCTTCCTGTGGAGACAGGGCAAAACCTACCCGCCCACCTTTGCCCGCCTGGCGGAGCTCTTTGCCAACGGCGAAGTGTGGCTCATCCCCACCTTTATCGATCAGGTGATCTTACGCAAGGGCAACGGCCAATTTCCCCCCAGCACCACCCCCTATGGGATCCCGGGCACCAGCTTGATCGATCCCTCGTTTACAGCCATTCCCATCAATGCGGCCAATCCTTGGGGGGCGATGGTCTTGGCGGAGGTTTTGGCCAGCCCGGAGGGGCAGCTGGAAAAGTTCAAGCCGGAGGTCTGGGGGGATCTGCCGCTCATTGATGTCAGCCGGTTGTCTGCCGACTACCAAACAGCTTTTGCCCAGCTGGAGGCTGCTGCCGGGATCCCCATTCAAGAGGCCATTGCTGGGGCAGTGCCCATCGTGAACTCCGAATACACAGTGCAACTGGAGGCCCTCTGGCAGCAACAAGTCTTGCCGGGATAGGGGTTAGGTATGCCCCTCACCCCCAGCCTCTTTCCAAAAGGGGAGGTCTTCTGACATTGGGGGTGGGCCGGGCAATGGCGGAGCAGGATCCTCACCTTGGGGCAACCAAACTTGGAAGTGGGTCCATCCGTCCGAGCTGTTGACGGAGATATTCCCCCCCATGTGCTCCACCAGTTGCTTCACCAAAGCCAGCCCCAGGCCGGTGCCGCCGTGCTTCCAGCGATCCGATTGCGGGATCCGGTAAAACTTTTCAAAGATGCGGGGCAGCTCTGGCTCTGGGATCTCGCTGCTGTTGCTGCAGACGAAGAGGATCCCCTGCCCTTCTGAGACAGCCCGCAGGTGGATGGATCCCTCGGGGGCCGTGTACTTGATGGCGTTGTGCAGCAGCTCGCGCAGAATGCGCCCCAAGCAGGTGGGGTCGGCCCAAAGCGAGGGGATCCCTGCCTCCAGGTGCAGTTGCAGGTGTTGATGTTTGGCTTGGGCCAAAGGCTGAGCCCCGGCCAGCAAATCTTGTAAATACCGCGGCAGAAAAATATTCTCTGGTTGCAGCAGATACGTCCCGGCTTCCAGCCGTCGCATATCCAGCAGGTCGTTAATGAGCTCGATTTGCCGGTTGCACTCTTTCAGGGCAATGGTGAAGTAGTGCCGCTGTTTCTCGGGGTTATCGCGGGTCATTTGCAGCATTTGCAAGGCCATGCGCACATTGGTCAGGGGGGTGCGCAGCTCGTGCGAGACGGTGCTGAGGAAATCATCCTTCAGCAAATTCAGCCGCTCCAATTCCTTCACCTGCGCTTGGGCTGCTTGGTACAGACGGGCTTGGCGAATGGCCAGGGCACATAGGTTGGCCACCTGATAGGCCAGTTGAATCTCGTCTTCGGAAAACTCTTGCTCCGGCAGCCGCTCCAACAGCAAAGCTCCCAGCCGCTTCTCTTTGTCCCAAAGGGTGCAGACCAGCAGCCGCACCCAGCGTCCCTCTTTCCCTGTGCGACAACAGCAGTGGATTTCCCATTTCTGCTGCGAGGAAGAATGGGACTGCAGCAGGCGCAGGAACTCCGGGTCGCTGGCGTAGTCTGGCCCATGCAAGGGATCCGCCCTGTCGCCCTGAGCTGCATCAGAAGAGAGAAGGGGGGAGTAGCAGTAGCCAGGGATCCAGGTTGACCCATCTTCTAAAAGCAGCAGGATTTGGCAGCAGGTCAGGCTTAGCGCTTCGGCAAGGGCTCTGACCACTTCTTCCAGGATTTCCCCCTCGTTTAGGCTGACCACCATCCGGCTGCTGATGGCGCGCAGCACCCCCTCAAAATACAAGGCTTGCTGCAGCTTGGCCGTGCGCAGCTCCACCTGGGCTTCCAGCTCCCGGTTGAGGGCTTGCAACTGTTGTTCTGCCCGCTTTTGCTCGGTGATCTCCCGCCCCACCGACAGGATCTCCACCAAGCGGCCTTGGCTGTCGAAAATGCCCTGATCCACCCAGCTAATCCAGCGGGACTGGCCGTTTTCTCCGGGGTACTCCCGCTCGCTGCAGTAAAAGGGACTTTCAGGAGTGAGGGCGGCAAAAGCTTGCAACACTTCCTCCCGCTCTTCTTCCGGCAGCCGATCCCGCCAGCAGGTGCCCAACTTCTCTTCTGCCGAACAGCCAAAAAAGCGCAAGTAGGCAGGATTGACGAAGGTGATGCAGGTATCGGGCCGAAAGCGGCAAATGAGCTCTGTCTGCTGCTCCACCACGGCGCGGTATTCTTGCTGCTGCTGCCACAGACGATCCAGCAGGGCCTGCTGGGCTGCTGCCGCCTGCTGCCAGGCTTTGGTTAGCGTCTGCACCTCCTGGATGGGGCCGGGATCCAAAGGGGGCCAGGGCTGGAAGCCGCTTTGGATAAATTGCTCGGCGATTTGGGTGAGGCGGCACAGGGGACGGGAGAGAGCTTCGCCGAGGAGGATCCCTGTCCCCAGCATGCTCAGCAATAGCCCACCCCCCAGCAGCGCAGCCTGTTGGGCGCTCCGATGGACTTTGGCCAGAAGGGTTGCCTCTGGGATCCCGTACACGAAATAAAAACCTAGCCTCCCTTCACTCTGAACGGACTCCACCTCCACCCAGTAGGGGATCCCTCCGACCTTGAGGCGCAGCGAATTCTGAGAAGAGGCCGTCTCCCAGGAGCCCACCTGCTCTTGCACGGCCACCAGCAGCGGGTGGGGAGCAGGCCCTGCCGTGCTGGCTACCACTTGCCCCTCTTCGTCCAGCAGAAAGCTCACCCCCACAGCAGAGCTGCCTTGTACTCGTTCCAGAAAAGCCTGAAGCTGCTGAATGGACAGGGAAGCCACCAAGCTGCCATAAACCCGTCCCTCCGAGTCGGTCAGGGATAGGGACGTCACGATCAGCCGCTCTGGATCCTGGGCAGGAAGCTCCGCAAAAAATCGGGTTACCACCCAAGTGTCGCGGATCCCTTCCGACTGCAGGAGCTGGGGAAACCAGAACAACTGCTCCAGATCCACAAAGCCCAACCGGCGAGTGAACCCTGTGGGATCCCCTGTCTCTGGATCCCGTTGGCGGCCCTGGGCGGATCCCGGCAAGAGGCCGGGGGTGTGGTAAGTCCAGATCGACCCATCGGCGTGACGGCGGGCGATCACAAACCCCCCTTGAGCCGAGACAAAGCCGACATAGCTGAGCTCAGGAAATGGCTGCAACTGGCGGGCAAAGTGAGCTTCCAGCACCTCTAGATCGGCTGGGCTGGGGGTTGTCAAATCGGGCAGCAGCCCCCCCCTCACTGCCCCTTGATTGAGGGCATTGATCTGAAGGGGAATTTGCAAATATCTGGCAAGATGCTCTTCGGTGCGGTCGGTAACTTCCCGCCTCAGTTGCTCCGTCAAGCGCAGCGCCAGGTGTCGCCCGCCCTGCCAGGAGAGATAGGCCACTCCCCCCACTCCCCCTGCTACTGAGAGCACTAGGGGCAGCAGCAACGCCACCCGCAAAGGAATGGAGCGGAAAGGCCACCGGGATCGCACTTCAGAAGAACCAGAGAAAAACAGCATGGGATCCCTCACAGAACCTCAGGCTTGGGGAGGTTCCAAAGCCCGCTGCAGAGTGCCAAGGCCGATCTCGGCCGCAATAGCCAGAAGGGCCACTGGAACCGCCCCCACCAGCAAGATGGCGTTGTCATAGAGAGCAAACCCCAGGGTGATAAAAGTGCCCAGCCCTCCCGCACCGATAAACGCTGCCAGAGTAGCACTGGCAATCACCTCAATCGTAGCCGTTTTAACACCGGCCAGGATCACCGGCAAAGCCAAGGGGATCTCCACGTGCCGTAACACCTGGCCAGGAGTCATGCCCATGCTCAGGGCAGCTTCCCGTAGGGCCGGCTCAAGGCTGCGGAAGGCCACATCCGTGCTGATCAGAATGGGGGGCAAAGCCAGAAGGGTTAGAGCCACAACTGCCGAACGGAAGCTGAGGCCGAAATAGGGGATGGCCAAAAACAAAATGGCCAAACTGGGGATCACCCGCAGGCTGCTGAACGCATTGATCACCACCAGGGAAAGCATCTGGGAGCGGGAGCTGAAAAAGCCCAGCGGCAAGCCCAACAGCAGCCCCATTCCCAAAGGCACCGCCACCAGTTGCAGGTGTTGGACGAAAGCTTGAAACAGCATGTCGCTGTGGTTCTGGGCGTAGCTGAGGGAGCGGGCCAAAAGGCTCATTGCCAATCCGAGTTGTCGTCTGTATCCTGCCTATCTTCCCTAATGGTGTCTGGATCCCTGCTTGGGGCCTGGTTGGCTTCTCGCTCTTGCAAACGGCGGATTTGGGAGCGCACCTGCAAAGCAATCTGTAAAGCAGTCTCTAGGATACGACCCTGTTCGCTGGCCTGCTCGCTCACCTGTAGGGCCGTCAGCGCTGCCAAGTTATCCCCGAAAAACTCGCTCTGCTGCTCGATCAAGTCTTCGTTTTGCCGCAAGATCCGTTCGGTTTTCAAGGCACGGATGAGATCGGCCCGGGTCAGCTTCAGGGCTTCGATCACCTCAGCCCTCTGGGCCAGCTTCACCTCGGGGTTGCCCGCTTCCACCAACTGGTCGTTGACGTGGATGGCCTGGATGATTCGGTTGTAGCGATCCACCTCCCCCAGCAAATTCAACAGCAGCGGCATGCGGCGGCTGCGGAAAATCCAATAGGCTTGGCCCAGAGCGGCAATAGCCGCCAGGATCCCCCATTCCACCAGCCAAGTGCCCCAAGTGGCCTGTAGGCCAGGGATCCAAATCCGCCCCACCAGGGTAAGTAGGGATCCCCCTGTCCAGAAGGTCAAGAAACGCAAGAACAAGTCCAGCGTCAGCAACAAGCGCAGGAGATCCCAGAAGGCGGAGAACTGGCGCAGGCGATCCTTAAAGCGACGAACGGGCCGAGGCCGATACAACCAAGCCACCGGCACTTGAGAGAGGCTTTCAACTTGAGCTGGGGAGATGATCAGCTCTTGTAAGTCCCGCTGCATCGCCATTTGCTCTGCTGAGGCTGGGAAGTTTTCCCATTGTACTTGCGACCTTGAGCAGCCCGGGTTTGCCCAGGGATCCCTTCCCAGAAGGGAAGCTGCCTGGCCAAGTCTCGATAGAATGGGGTTCGCTGGGCTGTTTGCGTCTTCACGCCCTCGTGCTCACGTTGTAGGGCAACAGTGAGACACAAGACAGCTCGTCAAACGCAAAGGAGAAGAGCAGGGTGACCAGCCAATTGCGCCAACTGAAGGCCCATCTCGCTGAACCGGAAAACTTTGCCCCCTACGGACAGGTCATTTGCCCCACTCCCGATCACAAACCCTTCGACAGTCAAGATGCTCAGTTGTTCTTGAATCAAGGGCAGCCCCGCTTTTACATCATGCGCTTGCCTCGCCGCGGCCTCAAGTTTACTCAGATCACCCACCACATCCGCTGCACCCAGTGCCTGGGATCCCTCAATGGCAAGGAGTGGTTTATTGGTGTTGCACCGCCTGCCGATGAGCTGCACGTGGATCAGATTCAAGCCTTTCGGGTGCCTGGGGATCGCTTTATCAAACTGGAGATGGGTACCTGGCATGCCGGCCCCTATTTTGACCACGAAGAGTTCATCGATTTCTACAACTTGGAGCTGGCCGACACCAACATCACCGATCACGAAACCATAAACTTACTCCAAACCTACAACCTGGAGTTCCAGATCACCCCCTGACAAGCTTTTGGGGATCCCTTATCAATCGGGCAAAAAGCAGCATTGATCACAGCAATCTTTCGCTTGAGCGCAAGAAGAGCATGCCTCTAACCCCCAAAACCCTGAACTTTGCTGAATTTACTGAGCTTTAGGCGGTTTGGCAAAAGTCATTGAGAGGGATATAGTAGACCAAGTTTCCCCCTGATCCTTGAGTCCACCGCAACGGTTGCCGGGAAGTGAAGGGGGAAAGCGCTCGGGGGGTATTCCTCAGGGCTTTGCGGGATACCGCCTTCCTGCTCAGAGATAGGCAGGATGCGATCGCTTCTTTCCTGAACCATGTTCAGGAGAGTTCAGCGTGAATGTATCAGTTGTGGGGATCCGTACTCCACTATGGGTGGAGAGAAAAAGTGGGCTTGGATCCCAGTCCTGGTGGATGTAGCCGACTTGGGTGAGCGTTCCTTGACTTGGGCTTAAGTTATACCCTTGTCGCCATGGATCTTGGTGCTGTAACCCACCTGGCCAGGTGATAGAACAGGGTCAAACCCAGCAGCATTTGGGAGGTTTGTTGTCATGGCTACGTTGCAACCCAAAGTGACCCACCAGCTTTTGGCGGCCTTAGCCCTGTTTGCCTGTCTGGGCTTGTTGCCTGCTTGTGGCGAGAGCAGCAGCAGCACCGTCAGCCCCCCCAGCATCACCCCCACCCCCACCGGCTCATAATTCGGCTGGTTTTTGCATGCCCTTGCAGCGGTTGCCCAAGTTGGTTCAGCTTTGGGCTTTGAGGATCGCGGGGATCTTTTGTCTTTGTCTGCTGGCGGCCTGTGGAGGATCCCCTACCTCGATGGAGCCACCGCGGGCAGGGGAAGTGCCGATTGCCAGCTTCCTGTGCCGGTTGGATCGCCAGACCCGCAGCTTTACGGGGCCTATTTACGCCGAACAGCCCCAGGTTGCTACCTGCAACCCCGGTCGCCTTACGCCTGCAGCAGCCCAAAAGATGATGGATCGGCTGAATTTTCTACGGCTGTTGCACCAGTTACCGCCGGTGAAGCTCAATCCTCAGTTCCTAGAAGCCGCCCAGCAAGCGGCCTTGATGCAGGTAGCCAATGGTACTCTCAGCCACCAGCCGCCCCCTTCTTGGCGCTGCTTTACCCCTGCTGGGGAGGCGGGATCCCGCTTCAGCAACCTGGCGGTTGGGCCCATCCTAGAGCTGAACGGCCCCGATCCAGGCCGGGTGTTGGCGCGGCAGGTGGACATCTATTTTGCCGAGCGAGGTCGAGAAAACTTTGTGGATGTGGGGCATCGCCGCTGGAACCTGTATCCTCAGTACGCCCAGGGGGCCTACGGCATTGTCTTTGACCCACGGGCTGGACGGGTGACCCAGGCCAACGCCAACTGGATCTTCGGTTTTGACGAGTCGGTGCCAGATCCAGAGTTCATCGCCTTCCCGGAGAAAGACGGCTACCTCTACCGCCTAGAAGGGTTTTCCGGCCAGCCCCTGTCTGCCTACCGCTGGTCTTTCTCGGTGCCCAGCCGTGGCGGCAAGGCTGATCTCAGCCAAGCCCAAGTCCGCATCACCGATGCCCTCAGCGGCGAGCCGGTGCCTGTTGGAGATCTCCGCGTGGGGGATCCCGCCTTTGGCCTGGAAACTTTGACCTACTCCGTGGGTTCGATCCAGCCCAATCGCAACTACACCTTTGAAATTAGCGGCATTCGCCTCAACGGTGGCCCCCCCCGCAGCTACCGCTACACCACCGCTCTCTACGACTGCGATCCCCAAACTTCCCAACGGCCCGCACCCCTCACCGAAGGGCTGGGGATCCCGCCCCGTCTGCTCTGGCAGATGGAGCCTTTCAACTCTTTCAACCCTCTCAACTAGCTTTTCCTCACCCCCAGCCCCTTTCCCAAAGGGGAAAGAGGGGTCTGCTGCTGATACATTCACGCTGAACTCTCCTGAACATGGTTCAGGAAAGAAGCGATCGCATCCTGCCTATCTCTGTTCGCGTCAGCGGGACGGAGTCCAAACAGGAAGGCGGTATCCCGCAAAGCCCTGAGGAATACCCCCCGAGCGCTTTCCCCCTTCACTTCCCGGCAACCGTTGCGGTGGACTCAAGGATCAGGGGGAAACTTGGTCTACTATATCCCTCTCAATGACTTTTGCCAAACCGCCTAAAGCTCAGTAAATTCAGCAAAGTTCAGGGTTTTGGGGGTTAGAGGCATGCTCCTGGAAGCCTGACTTTATGCATAAAGCGCAATTCGAGAATGACAAAACTGCATAACCTGTTACAAAGTGTAACTGCCAATACCAAAGTTAACGGTTCGTTATCGCTAGGGTAGCCAGTGTTCACCCCACGGCAGCGATCATGGCGAACCAATTTGAACGCCTCAAAAGCGAAAAGGATGGGCTGGCGGTCAAGGCCGAGCTGGAGGCGTTTGCCCGGATGGGTTGGGAGAACATTCCTGAAGACGACCGGGATCACCGCCTCAAGTGGCTGGGGATCTTCTTTCGCAAGCGCACCCCAGGTCAGTTCATGCTGCGGCTGCGCCTGCCCAATGGGATCCTAACCAGCGGCCAAATGCGCATGTTGGGCGCAATCATCCACCCCTATGGAGAACAGGGCGTAGCCGACATCACCACCCGGCAGAACCTGCAACTGCGGGGCATCCCCATTGAAGAAATGCCCCAGATCCTGGGCTACCTGAAAGAGGTAGGCCTGACCAGCATCCAGTCGGGCATGGACAACGTGCGCAACATCACGGGATCCCCTCTGGCCGGTATTGACCCGGACGAGCTGATCGATGTGCGCGGCCTCACCCGCAAGGTGCAGGACATGATCACCAACAATGGCGAGGGCAACCCTTCCTTCAGCAACCTGCCGCGCAAGTTCAACATCGCCATCTGCGGTTGTCGCGACAACTCCGTGCATGCGGAGATCAACGACCTGGCCTTTGTGCCCGCCTTCAAAAATGGCCGCCTGGGCTTCAACGTCCTGGTGGGCGGCTTTTTCTCTGCTCGCCGCTGCGCCGAGGCAATTGGCCTGGATGTCTGGGTGGATCCCCGCGATGTGGTTCCTCTGTGCGAGGCGGTGCTGCTGGTCTACCGGGATCACGGCCTGCGGGCCAACCGACAAAAGGCACGGCTGATGTGGCTCATTGACGAGTGGGGCCTAGAGAAGTTCCGGGCGGCTGTGGAGCGCCAGATAGGCCACCCTCTGCCCAGGGCAGCGGAAAAAGATGAGGTGGTCTGGCACAAGCGGGATCTGCTGGGGGTGCATGCCCAGAAGCAGCCGGGCCTCAACTTTGTCGGCCTGCATGTGCCGGTGGGGCGGCTCAACGCCCTGGAGATGATGGAGCTGGCCCGCTTGGCGGAGGTGTACGGCTCCGGGGAGCTGCGGCTGACAGTGGAGCAGAACGTGCTCATCCCCAATGTGCCCGACTCCCGAGTGGCCCCGCTCCTCAAAGAGCCGCTCTTGAAGAAGTTCTCCCCCAACCCAGGGCCCTTGCAGCGGGGGTTGGTGTCCTGTACGGGCAACCAGTTCTGCAACTTTGCCCTTATCGAGACCAAAAACCGGGCTGTGGCCTTGATGGAGGAGCTGGAGGCGGAGCTGGAGATCCCCCAAACGGTGCGCATCCACTGGACGGGCTGCCCCAACTCCTGCGGCCAACCCCAAGTAGCCGATATCGGCCTTATGGGCACCACTGCTCGCAAGGACGGCAGGGTGGTGGAGGCCGTGGACATCTACATGGGGGGAGAGGTGGGCAAAGACGCCAAGCTGGGCGAATGCGTGCGCAAAGGGATCCCTTGCGAAGACCTCAAGCCGGTCTTGGTGGAGTTGCTCATTGAACACTTTGGGGCCAAGCCGCGTCAGCATCCGTCCGCTGCCCAGGCTTCTGTTTTGGTAACCCGCTAGCGGTTCTGTTGCCGTCCTGAAAGTTTTTCTTTCTTCGTCGTTGTAAATCTTGGAGGTTTCGATGTCTAAGCTGTTCAGCACTTCCTCTCCCGTCTCCCGTCGGCAATTTTTGGCCGGGGTGGCTGCTCTCACGGCTGGGGCGGCCACGGCTGGGATCCCGCGCGCCCAATCGCAATCCTTGGGCAAAGGCTACTGGGTGGCGCAGGCCGATACTCCCGAAACCACCAGCGCCAAGCTGGGGTTCATCGCTCTAACCGACGCGGCCCCCCTGATCATCGCCAAAGAAAAGGGGTTCTTTGACAAGTACGGCATGAAGGACGTAGAGGTGGTCAAGCAGGCCTCTTGGGGCACCACCCGCGACAACTTGGTGCTGGGATCCGCCGCCGGCGGCATCGATGGGGCACACATCCTCACCCCCATGCCCTACCTCATCACTACCGGCAAAGTTACCGATGGCAAGCCGGTGCCTATGTACATTTTGGCCCGTCTCAATCTGGACGGTCAGGGCATTAGCATTTCCAACCAATATCGGGATTTGCAAATCGGCCTGGATAGTTCCCCCCTCAAGGCCAAGTTTGCCGAGCTTCGAGCTGCCGGCAAAGATCCCAAATGTGCGATGACCTTCCCCGGTGGCACCCACGACCTATGGATGCGCTACTGGCTGGCCGCAGGCGGGATCGATCCCACTAGCGACGTCTCCGTCATTGTGGTGCCGCCGCCGCAGATGGTGGCCAATATGAAATCCAGAACCATGGAAGCCCTCTGTGTGGGCGAGCCTTGGAATGCCCAGCTGGTGAACCAAAAAGAGGGGTATAGTGCCCTCACCACCGGCGAGCTGTGGAACGGCCACCCGGAAAAGGCCTTTGCCCTGCGGGCCGACTGGGTGGATGCGCACCCGAAAGCCACCCTTGCCCTGTTGAAAGCGGTGCTAGAAGCCCAGATCTGGTGCGACCAGATGGAAAACAAAGAGGAGATGTGTCGCATCATCGGCGACCGCCGCTGGCTGGGGGTGCCTGTGCCCGATATCTTGGGCCGTTCTCGGGGCACTTTTGACTACGGCACCGGCAAGGTCGTTGAAAACAGCCCCCACCTGATGAAGTTCTGGCAGAACTACGCTTCCTACCCCTTCAAGAGCCACGATCTCTGGTTCTTGACCGAAAACATCCGCTGGGGTTACCTACCTGCCGACACCGATACCAAAGCCTTGGTGGAGCGGGTGAATCGGGAAGAACTCTGGCGAGAAGCTGCCAAAGCCATTGGTCAGGGGGCAGCCATTCCCCCCAGCACCTCTCGAGGAGTGGAAACCTTCTTCGACGGGGTGCAGTTCGATCCCGAAAATCCTGCCGCCTACCTGGAGAAATTGGCGATTAAGAAGCTGGCCTAGCCTGATCTTCTCAATTCTTCCAGAGCAAGTTGCAAAAACCCTTGCAAGCCCTCTGCCCAGGAGAGAAGGGATCCCCGAATCCCCACAAAGAGTGTTCAACTGAAACCCCTTCTCTCTTGGGATCCTCTTAAGTTGACTTCAACCTTACTCCCAGCAAGCCATGAGGATTTTCCACTCTGCCCTACAGTTGGGCTACCACCTCTTTCGGATCCTGCTTCCCCTACTGGTTGGCCTAGGCCACTGGCTGCTGAAAACCGGCCAAGGTTCTGTTCTTCAGTCCAGTACCGGAATCGGTTCTCCCGCCAGTTCTGCACCTTCTTCTGCTTGGCGGCAAAGAGTCCAAATCCACAAAGCGCTGCGTCGCATTCTGTTGCCCGCTACGGCCATTTTGCTCGTCCTGATTCTCTGGCAAATCATTTACAGCCGCCCCGGAGCCAACTTGCCCACCCCTCTCCAGGTTTGGCAGGACACCTGGGATCCCCTCATTAAAGATCCCTTTTTTGACTATGGCGGCAATGCCAAAGGGCTGTTCTGGCAAATTTGGGCCAGCTTGCGGCGGGTGTTCATTGGGTTTGCCCTGGCCGGCTTGGTGGGGGTTGTGGGCGGCATGATCATCGGGGTCAATCGCTGGCTGTACGAGGCTTTGGATCCCATTTTTCAGGTGCTGCGCACGGTGCCGCCTTTGGCCTGGCTGCCGATTTCTTTGGCTGCCTTTCGAGATGCCAACCCTTCCGCCATTTTTGTAATCTTCATTACGGCCCTCTGGCCCATTTTGATCAACACCGTTGTCGGCGTACAGCAGATCCCACAGGACTACCGCAACGTGGCCAGAATTGTGCGCATGTCTGGCTGGAAGTACTTTTTCAAAATCGTTTTCCCGGCAACTGTGCCCTATATTTTTACCGGCTTGCGCATTGGGGTGGGCTTGTCTTGGCTGGCCATTGTGGCAGCGGAAATGTTGATTGGCGGTGTGGGCATTGGATTTTTCATCTGGGATGCCTGGAATAGCTCCCGCATCAGCGAAATCATTCTGGCTTTGATCTATGTCGGGATGGTGGGTCTTCTGCTGGATCGCATCACCGCTTGGATTGGCTCGCTGGTGGTGGCTGAGGATCGCTAAATGAGCTTGGCCGAGTTTTAGATTGGTTGCTGACAATTTCTCCATGCTCTCAGAAATCATCTCAGGGGAATCATGAAGACCCAGCCTTACATTGAAGTGGATCATGTCGACAAGGAATTTCTCCTCGACAACGGAGAGGTCTATCCTGTCCTGAAAGACATCCACCTGGAGATCCAAAAAGGGGAATTTGTCTCGCTAATTGGCCACTCCGGCTGTGGCAAATCGACCCTACTCAACATCATCGCCGGCCTGGAAAAGCCTTCCCGAGGGGGCATTCTCCTGGAGGGCCGACAGGTTACGGATCCCGGCCCGGATCGCATGGTGGTGTTTCAGAACTATTCCCTGCTGCCCTGGCTGACCGTGCGGGAGAACGTTGCCCTGGCCGTGGACGAGGTGCTGGGATCCCTTCCCAAAGCGGAGCGAAGCCGGATTGTGGAAGAGCACATCCGCCAGGTGGGGTTGCAGGGGGCAGCCGACAAGCGACCGGCCCATCTGTCAGGAGGGATGAAACAGCGGGTAGCCATTGCCCGGGCTTTGGCCATCCGTCCGCGGGTGCTGCTGTTGGATGAGCCCTTTGGCGCTCTGGATGCCTTGACGCGCGGCAACCTGCAGGAGCAACTGATGGAGATTGCCCAGGCGGAGCAGCTCACCTGTGTCATGGTTACCCACGATGTGGATGAGGCCCTCTTGCTTTCGGATCGGGTGGTGATGATGACCCAGGGCCCCGCTGCCCGCATTGGCCAGATTTTGCGGATCCCTTTTCCTCGGCCCCGCCATCGTTTGGAAGTGGTGCGTCACCCCGACTACTACAGCCTGCGGGGAGAGATGATCTACTTTCTCAACCAGCAAAAGCGGGCTCGCCAGAAAACGCCTATCTCTGTGGCTATTGCCAAGCATGGCCTGGAGAAGGTCAATTTGGAGGTTGGCTTTGTGCCCCTCAACGACTGCGCCCCGCTGGTGGTGGCCCAGCAAAAGGGCCTGTTTCAAAAGCATGGCCTGGAGCAGGTCACCCTGGTGCGGGAGCCAGGCTGGAAGACCATCTGGGAAGGGATCCGCTCTGGTCGGCTGGACGCGGCTATGGTGGTGGCCGGGATCCCGTTGGCTTCCACCTTGGGAGTAGGGGGAGTTCCGGTGCCTTTGATTACCGCGCTAACCCTCTCCCGCGGCGGCAACGCCATTACCTTCGGGCGCAGACTTTTGGAGCGAGGCGTTCAAAGCCTGGCGGATTTTCGCCAATACCTCAACCACACCCCCGACACAGTCCACACCCTGGGAGTGGTTCATCCGGCTTCCATGCAAAACTTCCTGTTGCGGCACTGGCTGGCCGGTGGGGGGGTGGATCCGGATCGGGACGTTACGTTGACGGTGATCCCGCCGCCGCAGATGGTGGCCCACCTCAAGGCCGGCAACATCGATGGCTACTGCGTGGGCGAGCCCTGGAACTCCCGCGCCGTGCGGGAACAGTTGGGATTTATCGTCACCACCACCCCTGAAATCTTACCCAGCCACATCGAAAAGGTGCTGACGGTGCGCCAGGACTGGGCCCAAAGCTACCCCCGCACCCACGTGGCTCTGGTCAAAGCACTACTGGAGGCTTGTCACTACTGCGATCAGCCGCAGCACCGTTCTGAGATCTTGGAGTGGCTGGCTCAGCCCCAGTATGTGGGCGTGGCCCTGGAGGATCTGCAGCCGGGGTGGACGGGTATTCTGCAGCGGGGAATTGCCGATGAATCCCAAGCCCTCACCGGTTTTCACCAGTTTGCCAACGGGCGCAACACCTGTCCGGAAAGATTGGAACACCTCTGGATCCTGACGCAGATGGCTCGCTGGGGACTCTGCCCTTTTCCCCGCAATTGGGTTTCGGTTCTCGACCAAGTTCTGGACAGCGAAACCTACGCCCTAGCCGCCAGAGAACTGGGCCTGCCGGATCGGGCCCATGACCGCGGAGCTTTGCTCTTTGCCGATGGATCCCGCTTCGACGGAGAGGATCCCGTTGCTTACCTGGAGTCGGTGGCCATCCGGCAGGATCTGAAGCTGCAGGAGTACCGGCTCAGCGAAGTTTAGCTTTTGTTACCTTAGCCCCTCAATTGGAAAACACCATGATGACCAGTTCTCGCCTATCTTCCTCACCGCTATCTTCTGCATCTCCGGTTGCAGGACTGCCCCTTCTTTGTCTTCAGAATGTGGGCAAGACCTACTTCACCTCAGCAGGGCCCTTCGTTGCGCTGGAAAATATCAATCTGGAAGTGGCCGCCGGTGAGTTTGTTTGCATTATCGGCCACTCGGGTTGTGGCAAATCCACCTTGATCAACATGGTGGCGGGTTTTTCGACTCCCACTTCGGGATCCATTACCCTCAAGGGCCAGCCCATCACCTCCCCAGGGCCGGATCGGATGATGGTGTTTCAACATTATTCCCTTTTGCCCTGGCTGACGGCTTTTGAAAATGTTTATCTGGTGGTGGATCAGGTTTACCCAAACAAATCCCGGCGGGAGAAAAGGGAAATCGTTGAAGAACACCTAGAATTGGTAGGTTTAGCAGAGGCAGCCCACAAGCGGCCCAAGCAGCTTTCTGGAGGCATGAAGCAAAGGGTAGCCATTGCCCGTGCTCTTGCCGTTCGTCCGCAAGTTTTGCTCTTGGATGAGCCTTTTGGGGCCTTGGATGCCATTACCAAGGAAGATCTACAAGATGAGCTGCTGGCCATTTGGCGGGATCACCGCTGCACAGTTTTGATGATTACCCACGACATCGACGAGGCTCTCTACTTGTCAGACCGTGTGGTGATGATGACCAACGGCCCCGCTGCCCATATTGGTGAGATCTTGACCATTCCCTTTGAGCGACCGCGCATCCGCTCCCGCATTATGGAAATGCCCGAGTTCTACGAATTGCGTAACCGCGCCCTTGACTTCCTCTATCGTCGCTTTGCCCATAGGGAGGATTAAGCTAGGAATCAAAACGCTTGGGGAGGGAAGTTGATGGCCGCTGCTCCGGTTCAGGTAGCTCCAACCGATCTCCCAATGGAGAAGCGGGTCTCTACCCTGCCCAAAACCCTTGCCGACTATCTGGCCAATCCAGTTGCCCAAACCAAATGGGTAGATGGCTACATTGTGGAGAAAGTGGGGCAAACCTTAGGGCATGCCAAGATCCAAACCCGACTTCTCTTCCGTTGGCTCGGTTATGTTGAATGTCTGCCAGTGGGGGGTATGGTTTTGGTGAAGGCTCCCGGCCAAACGAAAGGCGGAGTCAGAAGACCTGATGCTGCCTACTCATCTCCAGATTTAATCCAGCAATTTGGAGAGGATATTGCCACTTTGCCGCAGAGCTATCCTCTGGTTGAGGAGATCTTCTCTCCAACCGACTGTGGAGAAGATATTTTCCTAAAAGCCCAAGAGTATCTCAGCTCCGATGTACTGGAAGTCTGGCTGATTTTTCCCAGAAGCAAATACGTTTTTATCCAAACTCAAGATGGCCATCTTTGGCTAGCTGAACAGGACACTGACAAGAGCTAGGTTGTATTACCTGGCTTGGAGATCCAAGTTGCCGCTCTTCTCAGCTAAGGGATCCAAAATGCGAGAGAATTGGGCGTTTAATAGGGATCCCAACTCATGGTGACCGCGATGGAGCCGGAAAAAGCCGTCATCAAAACCCTATGTCCCTATTGCGGTGTGGGATGTGGATTGGAGGCGGTTTCGACAGCCTCAGGTGACTGGAAAATGAGAGGCGACCGGGAGCATCCTTCCAGCTTGGGGATGGTCTGTGTAAAGGGGGCTACGGTTCTGGAGGCAGTTGGTCGAGATCGGCTGCTCTCTCCCCTGTTTCGGGAGAGCTTGGGCCAGCCCTTTCGTCGCATTTCTTGGGATCAGGCTTTTGAGGAGATGGTTTCTCGGCTGCGCCGCCTCAAAGACAACCCTCACTCCATGGCTATGTATGGATCGGGGCAGTTGCTCACTGAAGACTATTACGTTGCTCAAAAGCTGATGAAAGGCTGTCTGGGAACCAACAATTTCGACACCAACTCGCGCCTGTGCATGTCCTCAGCCGTCTCGGCCTACACCCAATCCCTGGGATCCGATGGCCCCCCCTGCTGCTACGAGGATCTCGATCTCTGCAATCTGGCTTTTCTGGTGGGCACCAACACCGCCGATTGCCACCCCATTCTTTTTAATCGCTTGAAGAAGCGGCACAAGCCCGGATCCCCCCTCAAAATGGTGGTCGTGGATCCCCGGCGCACTCAGACAGCAGAAGCTGCCGATCTCCACTTAAAAATTTGCCCCGGTACGGATATCGATCTTTTCAATGGGATTGCCCATTTGCTGTTGAAGTGGGGATCAATGGCTACCGATTTTATCGAGGGCTGCACCCAAGGTTTTGCCGAATATGCAGCTTTGCTGGCCGATTATGAGCCGCAGATTGTAGCCCAGCGCTGTGGAATTGCCACCGAGGATTTGATCGAAGCAGCCAAGCTTTGGCAGGGATCCCAAAGGGTTCTCTCCCTTTGGTCGATGGGCCTAAACCAGTCCAGTGAGGGCACCGCCAAGATCACCAGCTTAATCAATCTCCATCTCCTAACTGGGCAAATTGGCCGACCGGGGACGGGCCCCTTTTCCTTGACCGGCCAGCCCAATGCCATGGGTGGTCGAGAGGCGGGGGGGTTATCTCATCTGCTGCCGGGATATCGGCTGGTGAGCCAGCCCCAGCATCGGGCAGAGGTGGAGCAGGCTTGGGGTTTGCCCAGCGGTTCCCTCTCTCCCTGCCCAGGGCTGAGGGCCACCGAGATGATTGCCGCTCTGGAGACGGGATCCCTGCAGTTCTTTTGGATTGTGGCCACTAATCCTTTGGTGAGCTTTCCGGATCTGGAACGGGTCAAAAAAGCCCTGAAAAAGTCTCCCTTTACCGTTTACCAAGAGGCTTATTACCCTACAGAAACGGCAGAATATGCCCATTTGCTTTTGCCCGCCTGCCAGTGGAGCGAGAAAACCGGGGTGATGACCAACTCCGAGCGCAGGGTTACCCTTTGTCAAGCCTTTCGAGATCCCCCTGGCGAAGCCCGACCCGATTGGGAGATCTTTGCTGAAGTGGGGCGCAGGTTGGGCTTTGAAGCGCAATTTTCCTTCCAAACCGCGGCAGAGGTTTATGCAGAATTTGCCGCCCTTACCGCAAATCGCCTCTGTGATCACTCCGGCCTCAGCCATGCCCTTTTGGCAGAACAAGGCCCTCAGCAATGGCCTTATCCCAAAGAAAGAACCTCGGCCCCTAAGTCCACTCGCCTCTACACAGATTGGCGTTTCCCGACCCCCGATGGCCGCGCCCGCTTTATCCCCCACCATTCCCGTGGCCTAGCAGAGCCGCCGGATCCCCAGTTTCCCTACGTATTAACCACGGGCAGGCTTTACGGCCATTGGCACACCCAAACCCGCACCGGCAGGATTGAAAAAATCAAGCAAATGCACCCCCAACCCTTTATTGAAATCCATCCTCGCGATGCGGAAAAGCTGGGCCTCCAAGATGGGGATTGGGTTCAGGTGCGTTCTGCCCGCGGGCGGGCCTATTTCCCGGCCAAGATAACTGCCAACATCGCCCCTGGAACAGTGTTTGTGCCCATGCACTGGGGATCCCTCTGGGCAGAACAAGCCGAGTGTAATGCCCTTACCCATGACATCAGTTGTCCCGATTCCGGCCAGCCGGAATTAAAAGCCTGTGCCGTTGCTCTTGAGAAAGCCGACCCACCGCTCAAGCAATCCCCTCAACTCTAGATTTGGTTCCTAATCGAGGTTCCCATGACTCTGTTTCAGTTTGAGCAAGATTTTGCCGACTCTCTGCGATGCATCCCCATGACCTTGCGCCTAAAGCTGGATTTGTGCGGGATCAAGCTCAAGCTCCATCAATGGGCCAAGTTTTCCTTAGAAGAGCGGCGGAAGTGTGTTGATTGGCCCTCTGAATCTCCACAGGATCTAGAAGAACTCCGCAACCATCTGCGCCATTTGGTTCGCTCCATCTGCCACGAAGAGGCGCAAGAGATTCCCATTGACCCCCAGCCTGAATGGCAAAATCCGCACCAGATCCCAATGGCTGTCCAACAAAAAGCTCAAGACCTGGGGATCCGGCTTGCCCTCGATTTCTGGAGAAACTTGCACGATATCCAGAGATTTGCCTTGCTGAAGTTGAGCCGATCCCATCACGAAAACAAAAATTTCTTGCCCGCTCTGCGAGAGTTTGGCCTGAAGATGGCGAGGGATGGTGATTGCAGTTACTCTGAATCTATTTGAGAGAGATAGTCTCCTCTGCCATGCGCTGCCCCAGACGACCACCCCCAACCCCTCTTCCACCCTGGGAGAGGAAATGCCTGCTCTAGGGGATCCGGGTCCGCAACAGTTCAAGTGGGCTAATGGGGGATCCCCCTCGAGAGGGGAGAGACTCAGCTCAGCAATATCCGTGCCTAGTCAAAGCAGAGGGCTATTGTTAAGGAATCTAAAGTAGAGTTGAGCTTTTGATATCACTGTTGCCGTCTTGTTACCGAAAGCGCTATCGTCTAAGCATCAAAGCTTTTTTCAAAGCTGCTTTATGGGCCCTGGAGGAGCGACCCCTCTGGGGCTTCTTCCATCCGGCTGCAGCTGAGAGGGCAAGGGATGGCTTTATGGGGTAGGGATCACTCCTCGGCGGACGGCAGGCCCCAGGGCGTGGCTGCCGATGTCAGAACGATAGTAGGCCTTGGGAAACTGCACTTGCTCCACAGCTGCGTAGGCTTGGCGCAGGGCCTCGGATAGGGTTGCCCCTTGGCCGGTAAGACAGAGAACGCGCCCGCCATCGCTCAGGAGCTGCTTGCCTGCCTGGCGGGTACCCGCATGAAACACCAACGCCCCCGTGGTGGCAGCTGCATCCAAGCCGGAGATGGGGATCCCTCGCTCGTAGGCATCGGGATAGCCTGGGGCTGCCATCACCACGCAGGCGGCATAGCCGGGTTTCCATTTGAGCTGGATTTGGGCCAGCCGTCCTTCTATACAGGCCAGCAGCACCTCGTCCAAAGGGTTTTCCAGCAAGGGCAGGAGGACTTGAGCCTCTGGATCCCCAAAGCGGCAGTTGTACTCCAACACGTAGGGATCCCCACTGGGCGTGATCATCAAACCGGCATAGATCACCCCCTGGTAGCGGATGCCCCGCCGTTGCAAAGCCTCCAGGGTGGGATCCAGGATCTGGGTTTGGATGCGGGCCAACCCTTCTGGAGTGACCAGGTGATCCGCAGGGGCATGAGCTCCCATGCCGCCGGTGTTGGGGCCAGTATCGCCCTCGCCAAGGCGCTTGTAGTCCTGGGCAGGTGGCAGCGGCACACAGATCTGGCCATCGGTTAGAGCCAAAACCGACACCTCCTGGCCGGGGATAAACTCCTCGATCAGCACCTGATCGCCCGGCTTGGCCAGGGCTGCTTCCAGGGCTTGCACGGCTTCTTCCCGGTTTTGGGCAACGGTTACCCCCTTGCCGGCAGCCAGTCCGTCTTTTTTGATGACCACTGGGAAACTCTGGGAGTCGAGATAGGCCACAGCGGCAGATAGCTCAGCAAAGCCGGTAGCGCGAGCAGTCGGGATCCCCGCCTCTTGCATCAATTGCTTAGCCCAGAGTTTGCTTCCTTCCAGTTGGGCAGCGGCGCGGCTAGGCCCGAAAATGGGCAACCCTGCTGCCTGGAAGGCGTCCACGATCCCCTGCACCAAGGGCAGCTCTGGCCCTACCACCGTCAGGCGGATCCCTTGTACGGTAGCAAACCGCACCAGCCCTTCGATGTCGGTAGCCGCCAAAGCCACGGATTGACAGCGCGGCAGCTGCTGCATGCCGCCGTTGCCGGGGGCACAGTAGATCCGAGTAACCTGGGGAGACTGCAACAGCTTCCAGGCCAGAGCGTGTTCTCGCCCCCCAGATCCGATGACCAGAGCCTGCATGGTGTGCTATTCCGCTGTTTCTAAACCCAGCTTGCCTGTTTTTCGAACATCCCCCATTAGACCATGTTCTTGTACCATTTCTGGGGTGTTGGCGCACTCCGGTCAGTGGACGGCGAGAGAACGGCCCCGCCAAGTCCAGTTGCGGCCGGTGGTGGTGCGGATGGCCGAAGCCAAGATGATGGCCGCTGTCGCCCAACCCCCCACTGCCGTTAGCCACCAGTAGCAGAGGGGCAGATGCGCCCAATGCCGGAGCAGAAGCCGGATGGCCAATTGGGCCAGGATCCCTGCCAAGCTGGCCAACAGCACCTCCAGGGATCCCGTAGCCCCAGCCAGGATCACCCCCAACCAGGGCAAGCTGCAAATCCCCAAAACCGTGACCATCGCCAACACGGCCAAGGCCCAGTTGCGCTCCAGGCCCAGGAACCAGTTTTTGGTCCACCCTTCCCAAAGGGCAGCCCCGTTGGCATACATGCGGCTGCGCACCCGCGGCCCTCCCAGGCAAATTTGCAGGCCCAACCCCTGGGCTTTGATCCGTTGCCCCAGGGCCACATCCTCGATCACCACATCGGCCACTCCGGCATGCCCGCCAACTTGCTCGTAGGCAGAGCGCCGAAACAGCAGGAAGGGACCAAAGGCAAAGGCTTTGGGGTTGTCGGGATCGTTCACGGCGGCAAAGTTGTAACCCACCGCCAGGATGGTCATCATGATGGGTTGCACCAGCCACTCCGCCAGGCAACCGCACACCAATTGCGGCCCTACACTCACCAAGCCGCTGCCGCTTGCCAGCAAATGTCCTAAGGCCGCTTCAATGGCACCGGATCCCAGCCGCACGTCGCAATCCAGAAACAGCAAGTAGTCGGCTTCTACGCGGGCGACGGCTTGGGCACAGGCCCAGTTTTTGCCCACCCACCTTTGGCCTTTGGGACGGGGATCCCCCTTGAGCAGGTGTAGGCGCGGATCTTGCCGTTCGGCGGCCAGGGCTTGCGCCAACTCCCAGGTGGCATCCGTGGATTCATCGTCCACCAACCACACCTGTAAAGGGGCAGAGGTGCTGTCCAGAATGCTGCTCAGGCAGCCCACCACGTTCTCGGCCTCGTTGTAGGCGGGCACGATCACCGCCAGCCGCTCCATCCCGGCCGCGATTTCCCCTGCCTGTTCCGCCGGGGGATCCCTCAGCCAGGGGGAAGCCCGCAACGCTCGCCCCAGTTGCAGGGCCACCAGGGCAATCGCCAAAGCTGTTAAAGACAACACACCCACCAGGATCTCCGGGATCCCCACTCCTGCTTCCACCACGTCTGCTTTCCTCTTGCTTTTTGCCTTGATTCAGATTTGTTCAGGAACGGATTCCCACCCTAGCCCTGGGATGCCCCAATCCTCTAAGCAGACAAAGCCCCTTCTACGATATCGCTATAGGCCCGGGGGAAGATCAGCCAAACCTGGCTCTGGGTTTCCACCAAGGCCCGCACCAAAGGGGAAAGATGGGCAATTTCTTCATAGCCGCGCTCGGTTTTCAACTGGATCCCTTGGTCATAGAAGCTGTAGCCCTGGACATGGGCGGAGCGAATGCCCAAGTAACTTTCCGGATCTAGCCCATCCCGCACCATTTTGGCTTGCACGGCAGCCACCAGGGTTTGCCGTTGTTCCTCAGACAACTGGGTAATGTTGCGGGCCTTGAACAAATCCCGATCCAAATAGCGCCGCGACAAATCCGCCAAGATGGGATCCTTCCCCGACATGGCCCAGAGGCGCATGGGGTAGCTGAAGACAACGTCGTCGGCAGCCAAGTAGAGAGGAAGCGGCAACTCGAAGGGATCCCCTTTTTGGGCCGCCAGCGAAGCCCAGCACCAAGCGCTGAGGATGGGATCCAGCTCAATCTCCCCCCTTTGCAGGAGCGCCTCTGCCCGCCTGAATAGCCGCTCCAAGATAAAACGGGCACAGAGGCTCTTGGGGTGCTGGTACACCTGGGTGTACATGAAATAGCGCACCACCAGGTAGTGCTCGATGGCCCCCAGGCCTTTGCGGGCGGGGATGGACAGGGATCCCGTCTCCGGGTCATAATCCAGCACCGTTAGGATGCGATCCAAGTCCAGGTGGCCGTATTGGGCACCCGTGAGCAGGCTATCCCGCATCAGGTAATCGAAGCGGTCGCAGTCCAGTTGGCTGGAGATGAGTTGCCCCACCAGCGGCAGGGGAAATTGCTTCTGCAGCACTTGCTGCATCTGGGCCGGCAGTTGGGAATCAAACTCCGCCAGCAGCGTCCTCACCTGGGGATCCTCCCGGAGAATGCGGGCCGTCCAAACCTCGTGCCGGCAGCCGAAGATCTCTTCCCCGGCATGGCTAAAAGGGGCATGGCCAATGTCGTGCAGCAGAGCCGAGGCCAAGGTTACCGCCCGATAGGGGCGCAGCTCTGGGTAGCGATGGGCCAATTTGTCGAACAGCCGCCGCGTTACCTGCAACACTCCCACCGAATGGGTAAAGCGGGATCCCTCTGCCCCGTGGAAGGTAAAAAAGGCCGTGTCCAACTGGCGAATGCGGCGCAGCCGCTGAAAGGCCGGTGTATCGATCAGGCGAATGAGCAGAGCCTCAACCGCGTCCCCTCCATTCAGGCTGATGGCGCCATGCAGGGGATCGTGGTAGGTGCGGGACTTGCAAAACCGTAGCGGCATACTCCCACCATACCTCGCCGATTTTGGGATCCTTGGCTAGCCTGTCTGGGGGTGCTTCCCGCCTCGCCCTATCTATGCCCGCTTTCCCATGCCTCTCTCTGCAAAGGATGCCAGCACCCGAACCCCAGAAAACTCGACTCCAAGACAACAAGACAGCTGAGTGTTCCTCCTCTCCCTGCTGATTTTGATACTCAGTTTGGGGCTAACCGGCTGCTCTGCCAGTTCTGGATCCCCTGTTGTGCCCAGCCCACCCACCCTCACCCGCTACGTTGCCCTGGGAGCCAGCGATGCCGTTGGCTACAACGCCTCCATTTCCTGTGATGGCCCAGCCAACGCCGCCGGCACTCGACCCCAGCGCTCAGAGCCCCTGGACTGCCCCAATGGAACGGCCTATGTGCCCCGCCTGGCTCGCTTGCTGCCCGGCCCAGTGGAGCTTATCAACCTGGGCCGTTCGGGAGCGGTGCTCAGCCCCGCCATGCAAGCCCTGAGGCAGGGGATCCCGGCCAATTTGCTGCAGGATCAAGTGCCGCGCCTTCCCCCCGATGCCACCCTGATCACCATTTGGGTGGGCGGAAACGATACCAACGCCATCGCTCTGGCGGCGGCTCAACGGGCTCTCCAAGGTGAGGATCCCTTGCCCTTCGTCGATCAGCAGATCCGACAATTCGCCGCCGATTACCAAACCCTGCTGCAAGCGGTGCGTGCCCGTGCCCCTCAAGCTCGCCTGGCGGTGGCCAACCTGCCCAACTTCGCCCTGATTCCTCTGGGTCAGCAGCAACCCAGCAGCGTGCGCCAACTGCTCTCCCTGATCTCGGTCGGCCTCACGCAACGGGCCATCAACCCCTTAAGCCAACAGGGGATCCCAGTGGTGGACTTGCTCTGCGATCCCCGCTCCTACCGACGCGAGTCCTTCTTTCCCGGCCCGCTGGCCGACGGCTTTCACCCCAACGACCGGGGCTACGCCGATTTGGCCGATGCCTTCTTGAGCGCCCTTCGGCAACCGATCCCTCCCCAAACCCGCTGCCCTCCCTTTAGCGAGGTGGGATCCCTGCAATGGGATGCGGCGGCAGAGTCCGCCCTCCGCAGTTTTCTCACGGATGGATACAAGCCGGCACAATAGGAAGGATCCCTGCGCTCGGCAAGGGATCCCAAAGGCGCTTAGACGATCCAGCCACGGAGAACGGGCCAGTTTTAGGAAGCAGCTACCGCTGCCGAGGAACGCCGCCGCCGGCCCAGAGCACCCGCTACCGGCTCCGGTTGGGTTTCCACACTCAGGGAAGACACAGACTCCTCTTCAGGGGATTGCACAAAAACCGCCACCGTGGGCCTGCCGGGCAATTGTTCTCGCAAGAAACGGCGCACCACCCGCTCCACTTCGCCCTTGAGGCCGGCCCAGTCGATGTCCAGGCTGCCCCGCTCCAGCGAGCGAGCAAATTGGGGCCACGCTTGCCGAAGGGTGTTCTCCAGAAGGGGTTTCAGGTCGGATCCCTTGAGTTGGTTCCCTTCCCCCGCCAAGCCAAAGGTTTGCACCTGTGGGGTGCAGAGCAACTGGCCACTGCCGTCCAGGCTGATCACCACCGTCACCATACCGTCTTTGGCGATCTGCTGCCGCTCCTGCATCATCTCATCCATCACCACTCCATCGTGGGAAGCGGCGATCATCTGTAGGCCAGAGGGGACGCGGCCCGTGATGGCAATGCGCTCCCGGTTCACCTCCACCACATCGCCGTTGTCGATGATTACAATGTTTTCCCGCGGGATCCCCATGCTCATGGCGGTTTCGGCGTGCTTGACCAGCATGCGGTATTCCCCGTGGGTGGGGACAAAGAACTTGGGGCGGGTGAGGGCAATCATCAGCTTTTGGTCTTCCTGGCAGCCGTGGCCGGAAACGTGCAGGCCCTTGTCTTTGCCGTAAATGACATTGGCTCCCAGCTCCATTAGCTTGTCAATGACCCGCGAGACCGCGATGGTGTTGCCAGGGATCGGGTTGGCCGACCACACCACCGTGTCTCCTGGCTTGATTTGCAACTGCGGGTGCTCGCCGTTGGCGATGCGGGTAAGAGCAGCCAGCGGTTCTCCCTGGGATCCGGTGGTGAGGATGATCACCCGGTCATCCGGCAGGCTGTTGATCACATGCATTGGCTGCAGCGTCTCGTCCTTGCAGCGGATGTAGCCCAAGCGCCGCGCATGAGCCACCACGTTTAGCATGGAGCGGCCCAGCAGAGACACCACCCGACCTTGCTGTTCGGCAATCTGCAGCACCAAGTTGAGACGATGTACCGAAGAAGCAAAGGTGGTGATGATCACCCGTCCCTTGGCTCCGGCAATGGCCTTGGTGAGACCGGGCACCACTGAGGCTTCAGAGGGGGTGAACCCCGGCACTTCAGCGTTGGTGGAGTCGCTGATCAGGCAGAGCACTCCCTTTTCTCCATGTTCGGCCAACCGCTGCAGGTCGAAGTACTCCCCATCCACGGGGGTATGGTCGATCTTAAAGTCGCCGGTCTGAATAATGACGCCCACAGGCGTGTGCAGAGCCACCGTAAAGCTATCGGCAAAAGAGTGGGTGTTGCGAATGAATTCGGCAAAAAAGTGCTTACTCAAGGGAACGATTTCACGGGGGCCAACAGGACGCAGCTCTGTGCGGTTGAGCAGGCCCACTTCCCGCAATTTCTCTTCCAGCAGCGCCAGCGCCAATCTGGGGCCGTAGATGACCGGAATATCAAATTCCCGCAGGTGATACGGGATGCCACCGATGTGATCTTCGTGGCCGTGGGTAACCACCATCCCCCGCACTTTGTCCCGATTTTGCTTGATGTAGGTCATGTCCGGCAGCACGATGTTAATGCCGTGCATGCTCTCATCGGGAAAAGCCAAACCGGCATCCAAGAGGATGATGTCATCCTCGTAGCGGAAGGCCCATGTGTTTTTGCCGATCTCCCGTTCGCCGCCCAGCGGAATCATCTGAACGGAAGAGGTGGATTGTGGGGTTACAGAACGAGAAACAACTGAAGAACGTGGTGTTGGCATATGGGTTTAGATCCTCAACAGTAAAAAAACAAAAACAGAAATAGGCGCAGGCTATCCCCGACAAAGTTGTGGGCGAAAGCCGCAACTCATCCATTTCCCAGGCCGGGGAAGAGCTTTTCAGGGAAAAAGCTACCTACCCACAGGTCAAACGCCACAAAAGAGCCCCTTGTAAACCCCTGAAAACCGTGGTCATGGCAGAAGCAAAGCCTAAAAATGCAATCATGAAACTTTCGTCGCCATTTGTTCGGATCCCTTCGATTCAGCCAGTAGGCCCATCTCTTCAAGCACCTGTCGCAAAACCTGCAGAGAACTGGGCTGTAGAGGCGCTAGGGGAAGGCGCGCCCGACCCACTCGCCAACCCTGCATCTCCAATGCGGCCTTAATCGGAACTGGGTTGGTCTCGATGAATAAAACCTTGAACAACGGAAACAGGCGCAGGTGGTGGGCCAAAGCTTGATCGTGTTGCCCCCTGATGTAGCTCTGGATCAGCTCCTGCAACTGCAACCCAACCAGGTGGCTGGCTACACTGACCACACCGCTGCCTCCCAAAGATAGGAGTGGCAACGTCAAAGAGTCATCTCCCGAATAAATGGCAAAACGCGAGGGAGTGAGTCGCCGAATTTCCGAAGCTACATCCATCATACCACTGGCTTCTTTGATGGCGACAACCGTTTCCAATTCTGCCAATTTCGCTACGGTCTCCGGCTGTAAACTGGCCCCTGTCCGACTGGGAATGTTGTAGAGCAAGATGGGCAGGTCACTGGCTTGGGCGATGGCCTTGAAGTGCTCATAAAGGCCGGCCTGGGTAGGCTTGTTGTAGTAGGGCACCACCTGCAGAGAGCCATCCAAACCCAGTTGAGCGGCCTTTTTTGTGGCTTCAATGGCCTCACGGGTGGAGTTGGATCCCGTCCCGGCGATCACCTTAGCCCGACCGGCTACGGCATCTCGCACCACGCGGAACAGCTCATACTCCTCTTGCCAGGTTAGGGTGGGAGATTCGCCTGTGGTGCCACAGACCACCAAGCCGTCACTGCCGTGGGTTGCCAAGTAATCGGCCAAACGAGCGGCCTCATCGTAGTTAAGCTCCCCCTCATCAGTAAAGGGGGTAACCATGGCCGTCAGCACTCGACCGAAGTTCACCGATTGCTTCTCCCCATCAACCACACCAATCCGACGATTAACCGGGCGACCCAGATGAGACCAGTTTGTTTTTCCATCATACCTGCCTTTGCGTTAGGGATCCCGCTTGCCTGCCCTGCCAAGGCCCAGTTTGTGCCTCACCCGGTTGCCACAGACTGGATAAAAGGGAGATAACAAAGAAGACAGACCGTTTGAACACGGAATGTATAGCCATTTGCCAATCCTGCCCCTACCTTTGGGGGGAGCAGCCTTTCTACCGACACTTGAGGATCCCTATGGACGCCCTAACTGCCCTGAAAGAGCGCATTTCCGCCGACAAATTGGATCCCAGCCGCCGTTTATCGGAAGCGGAGATCCGAGAGCTGGTGGCTTATGCTACGGAAGCTCCTTCTTCCTTCAACATTCAGCACTGGCGGTTTGTTGCGGTCACCGACCCGGAAGACAAAGAGCGCCTCAAATCTCTGGCCTACAACCAACAGAAGGTGGCGGATGCATCGGTGGTGTTTATCATCCTGGGGGATCTGCGGGGGTATGAGAAACTGCCTGAAATTGTGCAAAGAAGCGTTGCTGCCGGGATCCTCCCCCCCGAAAAAGCGGAAGGCTGGGTGAACATGGCCCAGGCAACCTATCTCCACAATCCCACCTTGGCGCGGGATGAAGCGATTCGCTCTGGGGCGATGGCTGCCATGGCGCTGATGATTGCAGCCCAGGCCAAGGGTTTGGTGAGCGGGCCGATGATCGGCTTTGATCCGGAAGGGGTAAAGCGGGAGTTCGGCATTGCCGACCGCTACGTGCCGGTGATGCTGCTGGCGGTTGGATATGCGGCAGCGGGTAACCTGCCGCGCAAGCCTCGCTTGGGGGTGGATGAAGTTCTGGCCTTTGGGCGAGGGCGGGAGTTTTAGCCCTAGGCTCAGGTGGGATCCCTGTCGCCCTCTCCTGGGCTCCTACCGGCATCAAGCCTTGAGAAAATGAACCAGCTGTTGCAAGCGATCCCAAGCGGCACCCCTGGCGAGAATCTCGCGAGCTTGGGCGATCCCGGCTCTCCAATCGGGGGCCACTCCGGCCACCTGCAGGGCCAAAGCAGCATTCAAGGCCACCACATCCTGCTGGGCAGGCGTCCCGGATCCCTGGAGAACTTGGGTGAGGATGGCGGCATTTTCCGCCACATCCCCCCCCTTGAGAGCTTGGGTGGGTGCCAGGGTCAGCTCGTAATCTGCAGGGTTCAAGACTTCCGTCCGTACCAGCCCACCGGACAGGATGCCCAGATCGGTGGGTTGATCCAGACCGGCCTCGTCGAGACCTTCGCGGCTGTGCAACACAATGGCCCCTTCCCGTCCCAACAGGCGCAGGGCCTCTGCCATTACCGGCACCAGCTCCTGGGCGTAAACCCCGATCACCTGGCGGTTGGGATAGAGGGGGTTGACCAAGGGCCCCAACAGGTTGAAAATGGTGCGAACCTTGAGGGCCCGCCGATAGGGGATCACCGCCCGCATGGCCGGGTGCCACTGGGGAGCAAACAAAAAGGTGATGCCCACTTCCGCCACAGCCGCCCGCACCCGCTCTGGCTCAGCCCCCAAGTTCACCCCCAGGGCCTCCAGCACATCCGCCGAGCCGACCTTGCCAGAGGCGGAACGGTTGCCATGTTTAACCACCGGGATCCCGGCTGCACTGACCACAAAGGCCACCGCCGTGGAAATGTTAAAAGTGCCGGCCCCATCGCCGCCGGTGCCACAGGTATCCACCAGGAGAGGCAAGTCCAGCGGGGATCCCAGCGAAGCCCGCTGTAGCACTCGTGCCATGCCGGCCAGTTCACCAGCGCTCACACCCTTGGCTTGCAGGGCCGCCAGAATCGCCCCCGACACCACATCTGGCACTTGGTTCTGGAGCCAACCGTTCATCAACTGTTCAGCTTGGGCTTCGCTGAGAGATTGCCGATCCAGCAACTGCCCCAAAAGCTGTGGCCAAAGGTCAGCCGTTTCCGTCATGGGTCGGGATCCTGGGTGTCAGCGGGTACTCATAGTAGCGTATCTAGTAGCGTATCCCGCCTCTGGGTCACTTGCCTCGTGCAGGTCGGGCCATGCTGATAGTTGGTATAGTGGGTCTGACCTGGGCCGTTTCCGGCCTCGGCAGGGTGCGTTCTATTCTTCTCTTCCCTCCCGGAGGTTGTGATGAACCCTCCAACTAACCCAAGGGCTTCCAGCCCGCTTGCACGAGCGGGAGCCTTCGCCCCCATCCATGTTGTGGGCGGGGGGTTGGCGGGGACAGAGGCCGCTTGGCAAATTGCCCAGGCAGGGTTGCCTGTCATTCTTTCGGAGATGCGCCCCGTGCGCCAGAGCCCGGCCCATCACACCGATCAGTTGGGGGAGCTGGTGTGCAGCAACTCCTTTGGGGCTGCGGCCAGCGATCGGGCGGCAGGGCTACTCAAGGAAGAACTGCGACAACTGGGATCCCTGGTGATCGCGACGGCGGATTGCCATGCAGTGCCGGCAGGAGGGGCATTGGCAGTGGATCGGGCCCGCTTCAGCCAGGCTCTCACGGAAGCCATTCAAAACCATCCCCGCATCACCCTGCGTCGGGAGGAGGTGACGGAGATCCCGGAGGGCATTGCCGTCCTCTGTACCGGCCCTCTGACCAGCGATCCCCTGGCCAAGGCACTGCAAGCCTTTACGGGCCTGGAGTACCTGAGCTTTTTTGATGCGTCTAGCCCCATTGTTACCGGGGATTCGTTGAACCGAGCGGTGGTGTTTCAGGCTTCCCGCTACGACAAGGGGGAAGCAGCCTATCTCAACTGCCCCATGACGGAAGCGGAGTACGAACGGTTTTGGCGGGCGCTGGTGGAGGCGGAGCAGGCGCCCCTCAAGGATTTTGAACGGGAGGAGCGCAAGTTTTTCGAGGGCTGCTTGCCGATTGAAGAAATGGCGCGCCGTGGCAAAGACACCCTCTGTTTCGGCCCCTTGAAGCCGGTGGGGCTGGTGGATCCGCGCACGGGATCCCGTCCTTACGCGGTGGTGCAGTTGCGGCAAGAGGACAAAGCAGGGCAGCTGTGGAACTTGGTGGGCTTTCAAACCAACTTGAAATGGGGAGAACAGCAGCGGGTCTTTCGCCTCATCCCCGGCCTGGAACAGGCGGAGTTTGTCCGCTTTGGGGTGATGCACCGCAATACATTTTTGAATTCGCCCCAGCTTCTGTGGCCGACCTTGCAATTTCGTCGCCGACCCACGCTGTTTGCCGCCGGCCAGTTGGTGGGCACCGAGGGCTATGCCTGCGCGGTGGCAGGGGGATGGTTGGCCGGACAGAACGCCGCCCGCCTGGCTCTGGGGTTGCCCTTGATCACGCTGCCCCCCGAAACAATGATGGGATCCCTGTTTCAGTTCATCAGCAGCGCCGATCCCAGGCACTTTCAGCCGATGCCGGCCAACTTTGGGCTGTTGCCGGATTTGGAGGGGCGCAAGCTTCGCAACAAGCAGGAGCGCTATGGCCGTTACCGGGATCGCGCTTTGGCTGCTCTGAGGGCGACTGGGTTGGTGCGCCAAGTGCAAACTGCCTAGGGGAGGCCCAGGCTGGAGCGTGTTACCAACGGTTGCAGTCCTAAGTCAAAGTCGAGATTGAGCGTTAGCTTGAAGTCGATAAGCCTTGCGAAGGCCGACGAAGACACGCTGTGAATATTCTGGTCGTCAATGCCGGTTCCAGCAGCCTCAAATCCTCCCTATTTCTGGCGGTTGAGGGAAGGGTGGAGGCCACGCCCATCTGGCAAGCCCAGGTGGATTTCACCTACAAGCCGGGGGAGGCCCTCATCCAGACCCGTCGGCGAGGCGGTGGGTGGGAACCTTTTCCCTCCGTTTCACCTGAGAGGGGGATCGGCCAATTGGCCCCGCTGTTTCAAAGCCTCTGGCAAGGGGAGGGATCCCTGCTCTCCCAGGCGGCTGAGATCGGCGGCGTTGGCCATCGGGTGGTGCATGGGGGATCCCTGTACCGGCAGCCCACCTTAATTACGCCAGAGGTGGAGAGGGCGATCGAGCAACTGATCCCCTTGGCCCCAGCCCACAACCCTGCCGCGCTAGCCGGCATTCGTCTGCTGAGTCAACTGTTGCCCGGGATCCCTCAGGTGGCCGTTTTCGACACCGCCTTCCACCAGCAAATGCCCCCGGCAGCAGCCCTCTACCCCCTCCCCTATGCCTGGGCTGAACAAGGGATCCGCCGCTACGGGTTTCATGGCATTAACCACGAGCATTGCGCCCGTCGCGCTGCCGAGATCTTGAACCGACCCCTGGAAGAGTTGCGGCTGATCACCTGTCACCTGGGCAACGGCTGTTCGTTGGCGGCTATTCGCGGGGGCAGAAGCGTGGATACCACCATGGGCTATACCCCCCTGGAGGGCTTGATGATGGGATCCCGGTCGGGGTCGGTGGATCCGGGCATTTTGATCCATCAGTTGCGCCAGGGCATGAGCGTGGATGAACTGGATCGGATCTTGAACCGAGAATCAGGGCTGAAGGGCGTTTCCGGCCTAAGCAGCGATATGCGGGTTGTGTTGGAGGCAATGGAGGCAGGCCATGCCCGGGCGGAGCTGGCTTTCGATCTGTTTGTCCACCGTCTGCGCAGCCAGATTGGGGCGATGCTCATGAGCTTGGATCGGCTGGATGCGCTGGTGTTCTCTGGGGGGATTGGGGAAAACTCGGCGCCGGTGCGGGCAGCAACCTGTGCAGATCTGGGTTTTTTGGGGATCCAGATCGACCCGGTTTTGAATGCCGGATCCCCCCGCAACTGCGATATCAGCACTTCGGATGCTCCGGTGCGGGTTCTGGTGATCTCAGCCCAAGAGGACTGGGCCATTGCCACAGCTTGCCAAAACCTTTTGCAAGGGGAATAAGCGAAGGATCCCAGGCCGCTGCTTGCCAGGTTCTCTCCTTTCCGCCCGCTGGCTTGGTGGAGACAAACTCTAGACAATAAGCTCAAAAAAAGAAGACCTTTTGGAGTGGAGGAAAACCATGCAGCGAAGGCATGAACGGATCCCATTGCTGGTGCTGCTGAGCAGTGTTCTGGTGGGGTGTGGGGGCACGACCGGCAGCAGCGATCTTCTGCCCCTGCCGCCTCCCATACCTGCTCCGTCCCTCACCATTACTGATCTCTCTCCGCGCACCGTCTTGGTGGGGCAAACTCCAACCTTTGTGGTGTCTTTCCGGGTAGAGGCCCCTGCCGGGATCCGGGGTTCCAACGCCTTTTTGGCTTCCGTCACCACCCCACTGGGCAATTTCGTAACTCTGGGAGCTTTTGATGCCGCTCAGTTGCCCGGCTGCTTCGTTGGGGCGACCACCTGCACCGTTACAGGGCTGACCCTGACCCAGAATCGCTTTACCCTCACTCAAACGGGATCCCATCAGCTCACCATCAGTGTGTTCGATCGGCAGGAGCGGCTGGGCAGCGGCAGTTTCCCATTTACCGGAGTGCTTTGAAAACGGTTTGGATAAAGACACAGAGGATACTAGTCTTGCAGGATCCCCAGAAACTCAAAACTCACTCTAGGCCCTATCTCTCAGGTGGATTTCTGAGGCTTCCGGCCAAGGGATCAGGCCACCTCGGTCAAACTTGAACGGCCTCGCCGTTCCTGAGGAGATCGAGTTTTGTTGCTTCAAATCGGGTGGGGATAAAGTCGAGTATGTAGTCACTCTAAACATCATGGTCTAAACATCATGAATGAAACCTTTCCGTCTGGCTCCCCTCTCCCTCTGGAAGAGGAGCTGAGGGTGGTCGCGGAAGCGGCGCGGAGCGTTTGGGCACGGTCTCCAGCAGGAATGTAACTCGGAGACCCCAACTCAGGTGATCCGGATCAGCGCAAGCCTTTGGTCAGGGGAGTAGGTTATAGTTATCCAAAAAGATAACAATTTTGACAAAAAAGACATCTTCTGCTTTTCCCAAGCTGACCTTTCGATAAGCTGAAGCCGATCACAGGGAATGGAGGCACTGAACGGTGGAGAATGGGATCGTGTGTCAACTCACTTTAGAATGGACCGAAGCCGACCGGCGTCGATCGCAAACGGTTTCGCCTGTTCCCTCTAAGCTGGTTACCATTGGACGGGATCCCAGCTGTGATGTGGTGCTCAATGACCCAACTCGCTCGGTCTCAGGAGTTCACGCCGGGCTTTATTTTGATCCCAAAACCTTAAACTTTCACATTCGCAACTTAACTCGGGATCGTTTGCCTCCTAAGCAGCCCAACCCTGTCTGGGTGAATGGCCGAAAAATAATTCAGGAAGAGCTTGCGCTTGAGGCCAATAGCCAAATTCAATTGGGGCGCGTTGTGCTGAGCGTGAAGTCCATAGAAGTTGCCAGGAAGAATCAGGGGGTTCCCCTCAGCCGCGGCACTTTGGACACCCTCAAGGTTAAGTGCAGCCGCCTGGAAAACCCTCACTACCTGCCCCCAGAATATCAGGGTCAGAATTGTCCCTACTGTGGACATTTGGTCTTGAGCGCTACCTTGGTGATCCCTCCTCCAGAAGCTGGCAAAGCCCCACAACCTCCTCTCTAGAGGACCAACCCTTTCTATTCTTCTTAATTCTTCTTACAGATCCCAGTGGCTGATCCAAGTCCGTGGGGGATAGAAAAAAGGGATCCCGGGCAAACCAAAAGTGACCTGTGAGGTCGCGCTGTTCTGTGTTTTCTCAATGGCCTCTTCATGATCTTTGTAAAGGTAAGCAGAAGCTATGCAAATTCAACTGAGCTGGGAAGATCCCATCACCGAAGAACAGCAGGAGCTGATTTTTCCATTGCCTCTCGCCTTGGGCAGGGAGCTGGCCCAATTGCCACAGGAATGGCAAGGTCGAGAAGTGGCGCGGGCTGTGTTTGCCAGCCAGGAGATCTCCCGTTATCACGCCCTCGTCTATCTCGGTGAGGATGGCCAGGTCATCTATGAAGATCGCAGTGCCAACGGCAGCCGCATCAATGGGGAAAAAATCCGTCAGGCACGCCGGGTGCTCCAGGGGGGAGAAGTGGTGGAGCTTGGCCCCTACAGCATCACCGTGGGTTTGGTGTCCCCCAGGGATCCCAATGCCACCCTTTTGACCGGCACCCCTACTCTTTTGCTGGAGCCGCGCACCGAACTGATTCGCCCGGCCACCCAACCCGACACCGCATTTGAGGTTCCCCCGGCTTCCACGGTGGTTTTTGCCCCAGAGCAGCTTCCCGAGGTGCGGCCTGGCTCGGATTTTCCGCCGCCGGATTTGTTTCGAGCTGAGCAAATTGCCCTGAGCGCCCTCAAAGCCACCGGACTACCTGTGGAAGAGACCCTCTATTTGGCCTTGGGCGGCGGTATCGGCAGCTTTGTCTGGGTGGATACCCTGCGCATCTACGGGGTCAGACCGGAACACATCCGCGTCATCAGCATTGCCCGCAAACCCTACGAACGGTATGAACGGCTTTTGACCAACTGCCAGATCCCCCGCTGGAAGCGAATTCGCTCTGGCTCCGATTCTTGTCCAGACAACATTTGGGGCTGGCCTGGCTATGCTCTGCGGGATGCTTGGCGTTCCTTTTTCTCCGGCCGATTGTTGGAAGCATTCGGCTTTTTGTGGCAGGTATTTAGTGAGCCCTTGTTGGCAGATACCTATACGCCGCGGGCGGGGGATGTATTTGCCTCAATGGATCGGGAGGCAGCCCGAATTGGTTGGGAGCAAATGTTGTGTTACGGCCATATTCGCGCCATTCGCAAAACGGAGGATGGGCGATATGTGGTGGCCTATTCGGCAACGCGGCCCGGCCATACGGATCACCGTTTTATGGTGGCCAAGTATCTCCATTTGGCAACTGGATATCCGGCCATCAAGTTGCTCAACGACCTGCAGGAGTTTCGCGAAAAAACAGGAGATTTGAGATCGGTGGTACACGGCTATGAGCCTCATGATCACGTTTATGAGCAGTTGGAGAAACAAGGTGGCACCGTCCTAATTCGGGGATTTGGGATCGTCGCCTCTCAGGTGATGGAACGCCTTTACGAAGCCCGCAAAGTCAACCCCCGCATCTCGGTGGTGCATCTGAGCCGTGCGCCCAAAAGCGGTAATCGCTTCGGACGAGCCAAACGGGCAGTGGATAACCATTGGGAGTTTCAGCCCTTCAACTGGCCCAAGGGCACTTGGGGAGGAGTTCTGCGGGCCAAATTGGAAGCGGCGACCCCCCTGGAACGGCGCGAACTGCTGGAAGCTTGGGGCGGCACCACGACAGCAAGTCGGCGGAAATGGCGGCGGATCGTGCGGCAAGGGTTGCGAGAGGGCTGGTACTCGATTGTGTTCGGCAAGGTGGAGTCGGTGGTTCCCGGCGACAAGGGTAAGCCGGTAACCTACATTCGAGGTACCCACAACAACACGCAATTAAAGGTGGAGGCCGATTTCGTTATCGACTGTACGGGTTTGGTTTCGGATCCCATGACCAATCCTCTCCTCAACGATCTAATTACCCACTACAACCTGCCCCTCAATCCTCACGGACGCCTGCACGTTTCCAACGATTTTGAGCTGGCGGAGATGCGCAACCGGGATGGGCGGATGTACGCTGCCGGGATCATCACCTTGGGCGGGCCTTATGCGCCGGTAGATACGTTTTTGGGCTTACAGTACTGTGCCCATCGCTCGGTGGAACACCTGGCTCGACTGCGGGCACCGGGGGTCAAAGGTCTAGAAGGGATCCGATCCCTGTGGCAATGGTGCAAGTGGGCCTTGAACATCAGCCCTTAGCTTGCCGACATTGGGCAACGCTCCTGGATTTTGCCGGATGTTTATGGTTATCAACGCTATTGTTGGCGACACATCATGGCTATTCCCCATCCCGTTGAACTTGGTGAAAGGGGTGTTGCGTTGATCCCCAACTCTTCTATACCAAAGGGGGAAGGGTTGGGGGTGAGGGCCAGAAGGTTCCCTCAAACAGACTGGGAGCGACACGGATCCTGATGATCTCGATAGGCAAAACTGCTGGAGGAAAAGATGACTCCGACCCTGATTGGCCGCTGGCAAACTCGCATTTTCTTATTGGCCACCGTTGGTGTTTTGGCAAGTTTACCCTTTTATTTTGGGATCACCGGACATGGCGGCAGCCTCACCTATTTTTGGGTATTGCTCTACGTAGGTCTGTTTGGCTGTGTTTGGGATGTCGTTTATAACTATCTGATGGGGTGGATGTGGGATCACGATTGGCCTGGGATCCTTCAGCTTTTGGCCGGCATTTGGGAAGGGCTTTTTTTGGGTACAGTCTTGAAGGTGGTGGGTCTTCCTTATATCCCAACCCAACGGTTTGACTTGGGAGATTTTATTCTCCACTACAGTGTGGTCTGGGTTTGCCTTTACCTCAGCGCTTGGGTGGTGATGCGCATTTTGTTTCCCCGCTGGCGCTTTCGCGGTGGAGAGTGGCTGGGGCCATGGCCTCGCTCTGGCAGCTAGAGAGGGGATCCACTGCCGCTAGAATCAGGCTGGGAGATCTCCCCGGATAAGTCTGTACAGGCTGAGGGGAGTTGAAAAGTTGTTGCTGACCCAGATTTTTGCCCCATGCAAGCCTGTACCCTGATTGCCCGCGCCAAGATCAACCTCTACCTGGAAATCCTCGGCTCCCGTCCTGATGGGTATTCAGAGGTGGCGATGGTGTTGCAGAGCATTCATTTGGCGGATCGACTGCAGTTGAAGAGCCGTCCTCACGGGATCCACCTCACCTGCGATCGTCCAGAAGTGCCTGCAGATGCCCGCAACCTTGCCTATCAAGCCGCTGAGCTGCTGCAAAAAGAGTGTCACTCTGCCGCTGGCGTGGAGATTCACATCGAAAAGCACATTCCGGTGGCAGCAGGTTTGGCGGGGGGCTCGGCTGATGCGGCGGCGGTTTTGGTGGGGTTAAACCAACTGTGGGGGCTGGGCCTGACGGTGGGAGAGTTGCAGAGCTTGGCAGCCCGTCTGGGATCCGACATTCCCTTCTGTATCCAGGGGGGAACGCAACTGGCCACCGGGCGCGGGGAAGTTTTGGAGCCGCTGGCCGATTGGGAAGGGATCCCTGTGCTGCTGGCCAAGCCCAAGCACCTGGGGGTTTCCACCGCCTGGGCCTATCGAGCCTTTCGTTCTCGTCAGGGGAGCTTGGGAGGGGATGCCCTACCCAAACCCGCGCTGCCCACCTTGCCGCAGGCGTTGGCGGCTCTCAGCCGTCAGGATCCGCCGGCATTGGCCAGGAGTTTGCGCAATGACCTGGAACAGGTGGTTTTGCCGGAGTACGCGATTGTAGGGGAACTGCGCCAAGCTCTTCTCTCGGCGGGGGCCCTGGGATCCCTGATGTCGGGGTCGGGGCCAACGGTCTTCGGGATCATGCCCAGCCTGGAGCTGGCCGCCCAAGTGCGCGACACCCTGCGTCGCCAGTTTCAGGATGTAGAGTTTTGGGTGACGCAGTTTGCCCCCACTGGGATTCTGCTGCAGCCGGATCCCTGTAGCCTCAGTCCTACCTAGGTTGTCGACTGGATGGGCTGAATGTGGGATCCCCACCAGCCTTCTCTACTCTTCCCTCGACTTGGCATAGTAGTTAGGATAAGCATCTAAATTTAACCTTGTGTTCACAGACCGCTGGCTTCGGCGGTCGATCCATCTCTCTGCTCTGAACCTCCCTCATGCCGCCCATCACCAAGATCCTGATCGCCAACCGAGGTGAGATCGCCCTGCGCATCATCCGCACCTGTCAGGAAATGGGGATCCGAACGGTGGCCGTTTACTCCACCGCGGATCAGAACTCTCTGCATGTCCAACTGGCGGACGAGGCTGTTTGCGTAGGAGATGCCCCGGTGGTCAAAAGCTACCTCAACATCCCCAACATCATCTCGGCAGCCCTCACCCGCGGAGCCACTGCCATTCATCCGGGCTATGGGTTCTTGGCGGAGAATGCCAAATTTGCCGAGATGTGTGCCGACCACAACTTGATCTTCATCGGCCCCTCGCCAGAGGCGATGCGCAAGATGGGCGACAAGGCCACGGCCCGCGAGACCATGCAAGCGGTGGGGGTGCCGACGGTGCCGGGCAGCCGCGGGTTGATCACCTCTGAGGAGGAGGCAGTGAAGCTGGCGGAGAAAATCGGCTACCCCGTGATCATCAAAGCCACCGCCGGTGGCGGGGGGCGGGGTATGCGGGTGGCGCGGGATGCCCAGGAGCTGCTGAAGATGCTGCGCACCGCTCAGGGGGAAGCCCAAGCAGCTTTTGGCAACGGCGGGGTTTACTTGGAGAAGTTCATCGAGCGCCCCCGTCATGTGGAGTTTCAGATCTTGGCGGATAGCCAGGGCAATGTGGTGCATCTGTACGAGCGGGATTGCTCCATTCAACGGCGGCATCAAAAGCTGTTGGAAGAGGCCCCCAGCCCGGCTTTGACTGCAAGCTTGCGCGCCCGCATGGGAGCAGCGGCGGTGAAAGCGGCCAAGGTGGTGAATTATGTGGGGGTGGGCACGGTGGAGTTTTTGCTGGACAAAAATGGCCAGTTCTACTTCATCGAGATGAATACCCGCATCCAGGTGGAGCATCCGGTTACTGAGATGGTGACCGGGCTGGATCTGATTGCCGAGCAGATTCGCATTGCCCAAGGTCAACCCCTCACCTTTCGCCAGAAGGATGTGGAGTTGCGGGGCCATGCTATCGAATGCCGCATCAACGCCGAGGATCCCAAGCAGCAGTTTCGGCCTTGCGCTGGCACGATCAGTGCCTATTTGCCCCCTGGGGGGCCGGGGGTGCGCATGGATTCCCACATCTACACCGACTACACCATTCCCCCCTATTACGATTCGCTGTTGGGCAAGCTGATCGTCTGGGGGCCTAACCGGGCAGCAGCCATCCGCCGCATGCAGCGGGCTTTGGGGGAATGCGCCATCACTGGGGTGCCCACCACGATCCCTTTCCACCAGCAGATCCTGCGCCACGAGGCTTTTTTGAGGGGCGAAGTGTACACGGACTTCATCGCTCAGCATTTGATGCCGGGGTAGGGGCCGAGTCCAAGCTGGAGCTTGCTCGCAGGGGAAGGATAGAGTTGGTTGAGGGTTGCCAGTGGGCTAAAGATGAGGGATCCCCGACCTGGTCAGGTTCGACAGACTCAACCGAGCGGCCCTGCTCCCAGCCTCAGCCATCTGGCGGCGCAATTTTTGCAGGAGCGGGAGCGGGATCTGGCCCCCGCCAGCCGCCGTACCTACCGCATTGCTTTGGAGCAGTTTGCCAAAACTTGCCCGGTGCCGCTGCCCCAGGTGCAGCCCGCCCACGTCCAGTCCTTTTTGAACAGCTTGAAAGGGCGTCCGTTCCAGAGCCGCTCCGGCCAGCGAATCCATCCGCCCGCTTCTCCGGCCACCTACAACCTCAAGCGGTTGGCTTTGCAGCAATTTTTTGAATGGGCCAGGCAACGGGGTTACCTTCAGGATCCCCTGCCCACTCAAGCCATTCGACCTGCTCGCCTGCCTGCGCGTTTGCCCCGCGATCTGGATCGGTTGTTGTTGCAGCGGGTGTTGCAGCGGGCCCAAAACCATTCTCTGCGCTACGCGGCTTTGATTCGCCTGATGCTGGAGTGCGGGCTGCGGGCCCAGGAGCTGTTGGACTTAACCGTTCAAGATTTTCAAATCAGCCCTGAGGGATCCCTGTTGGAAGTGCGCTGTGGCAAGGGGAGTAAACCTCGCGCTGTGGCAGTAGGGGATCCCCTCTCCGAGCTGTTGCAACAGTATCTGAGCCGAGAACGGGGCCCGTGCGCGCCGACGGATCCCTTGTTTGTTTCCCAATCTCGCTGCTTGGCCTACCGGGGGCGCCCCCTCACCTACGATGGCCTGCGGCATATTGTGCTCAAGCTCACCGAGCCTGAGCCGGGACATCAAACCCCCCACCAGTTTCGCCACAGTTTTGCCACCTTGTTGCTGGATCGCGGCGTTGCCCCCGAACACATTCAGCACTTGCTAGGCCACACAACTGCCGCCATGACGATGCGCTACACCCAGCGGGCCAACTTGAGAGCAGCCATCGCCCGTTCCCGCGAGATCTTGAATCAGGGCTTGGTTTAGGGATCCCTAGCTGTACTATGGCCTCTGTCGTTTCCAGTGAGACAGACGCGGATTGCTCGCAGAAAGAGGGATCCCCAAAAAGAGATCAAGGATCCTCAAGGACGGACAAACCTGACTAAGGTGGTTGGAATGACCTGAAAATAACCGATAACCAATGGGTTATTTCAAGTTACACGCTGGAGAGGAATGTAGAGCACATGCTCTCTCCCCTTGCCAATGGGCAACTGCGGCCCAAGACTGGCCTTCTGTTGTCCCAACCAGATGATCAGGTTTTTGTTCTCAGGATAGTATTCCAAAACATACTTGATGAAGTCATCAATTGTACATGGCTCGTTGAAACCTCCCATCCACTGATGAAAGTGGCTATGCACTTCGCTGGCTATAGTAATCAGGTTGGAAAGATTTGCTGCAATCTTTGGATAGTGCGCTTCAGAGTAGAGATGGTGAACCGTTAGGCTACTGGCTGTTTTTCGAGTAACTCTACAGAGATTTTTATCCCTTCTTCTTGCAAGCTCTTTTGCTCTTTCTATCTGCCTTTGTCTATCCTGGATTGTCTTGACGATTGCCTGAATCTGGGGTTCAATGCGTTCGCCAACATCTCGACACCAGTCTTTTCTGTGGTTTTGCTTGAGGACTTCTACCATAATCTTGGCAAGCTCATAGATGCCTCGCAAAGAGAGGTAGACAGTGTCGTCGTTGCCAAAGCGTGTGTAATGAACGTCTTTGATGAGTTTACTTTGTTTTGATGCAATCTCAAGCGCTTTCTTAAGGTAATCAGTTCGAGTTCCAAAGATCGTCACAACATCTTGAAGAGATAGCCAAAAATGATCTTGTCTTCTGACCAGAGAGGAGCTGTTTTCGAGGATCCTATGATCCACCAGAGCCTTCTGCCTCTTGCGATACTCTTCCTTGAACCAATTCCTAATGCTTGTGCTAATGCTTGTGTCTGTAGAGTACTTACGACCTTGCTCTGACCTAGACCTTAAAAAGGATAAAATGGCGTAAGCACCAGACTGCGTGTATTCTCTCAGCCCCGAACTTTTGTTGATAACGCGATAGTCTTTACCTTCCACCAGTTCCCACTCATCATCAGGGATACTGTCAAAGTAGGCTTCAATCTCCCTGAGTTCCTCAAGGCTGATACCCAAAAATTCGGCGAGCTTGTTTGAAGAAACATAGACTATAGCCATTGCTCAAATTTCTCCGTAAGGCTTTTGTAGAAGAGAGTCAATCGCTGGAAAATTTTGTCATCCCCGGTTGGAGAATCGGGATGGTAGATCTTGCTCAGGCGATAAAAGGCAGCTTTGATGTCCTCATCGGTAGCTCGATCGGGGTCAAGTCCAAAAACCCGCCATGGCAAGTCGTACTTGAAGATGTTGATCCCGTTGATGCAGCCATACCCCTCTTCCCCCTCTTCGTTGGGAAGGATCCCGATGTGCTGACGATAAATGCGCTCCAAATCGTCTATGTTGGATAAGCTCAGCTTGCCCATGCCGCTGGTTGCCAGTTTGAAGCTGGCTGACTTTCTCAGCTCGGCTGCGTTTTTAACGCCAAAGTGGTTGTAAATCGCTTTCTGCAGCTCTTTGACAGACAACCGAGGCGGTGGCTGTAGCTGCCTGACCACAAACCGCGCAAAATTCTCCAGGAGTTCCTTAGAGATGCCGTAGGTATCGGAAAGGCGCTGGATTTCTGCAGCAATCGCCCCTTGCGGATCGGGCTTGGTCTCTTCTCTTGAGGTTGCCCTAGTTGTTTTTGGTTTTGTGCTGGCGGCTTTTTTGGGCATGGCTTCCCCTCAAGTCAGTGATGCCAAGTGTAGATCCGCACAAAACTTATAGGCTGTCTGTGAATTTATTTGCACAATGATGCAGACAATCTTAGGTCAGTGTAACAATGTTGCCGGTACCTGTAAAGCTTTGCACCACATAAGCTTCGCCATACCGATGCCCAGTTGGATGGCTTGGTGTGGGGAGCAGATCCGCACTGGGCGGCCCCGCAGGCGAATCTCGCCAGCATCCGGCTGGTAGAGGCCCGCCAGCATGTTCATCAGGGTGGTTTTCCCGGCGCCATTCTCCCCCCGGAGAGCGTAAATCTCCCCGGCCCGTAGTTCAAAGTCCACGCTAGAGCGCCCCCAGCTTGCCTGTTCGGTTGAGTTCCCCCGCCAGGATCCCTACCAGACAGGCTCTCTCATAAAAAGGCTGATCATAAATGGAAGGCTCTCTGAAGAAAGAGGTACACAGGTTGAGTACCACCTTTCCTTGGCAGTGAACGTATTTCCGGCTACTTTTCAGCGCCAACTTGGGGCCGCCCCTTCAGCTTTTGGGGATCAGCCGCTTCGGACAGGCAGCACGGATGTGGGATTCGCTCAGGTCGGGCATGAGAGCCAAGGCCCGTTGGGCATCAATCTGGGCTTCGCACACCGCCTCCAACACCTGTTCGGCCATCAGGGAAAGGGGCATATCGGCAGTTTGTTCGGGATCGGTATCCACGGAAATTGGTCGGACTCCCACAGGGGGGGGTGGCAACACCGGCGGAGCTGCCTGCGGGGATAGGGTGGTGGAAGTGCCCACCTCCAACTGCGCTTCTGCCAGGGCCACACCGCGCCCCACCATCAACAGGGATCCCAGCAACAGGAGCCATCCCAGCCCACGCCCCCCTTTGCGGAACTGAGTCGGAGCCTTCTGCTGTCGCTCAAGGCTGCTGATGGGTGTAGCCCTGCTAAACCTACCACCGAGCATGTCACCTCTCCGAAACCACCCCTTTGCTCAAGATATCCAACACAACTTGAATTTGCAGTAGGCTATCGTTGGCCCTCCAGGTAGTGCCCACCCGTTGCCAAACTTTGCCCGCTCCAGCCCTGCCCCCTCTATGGCCCGTCTGTCTCAAGAGCTAGCCCGGTTTTCCCGCCTTCCCGAGAGCCCAGAGCAACCCGAACCCTCCCCGGAAGGGTCGATCTGCATCGAAGACATTCTAAAACTAGCCGGTGAGCGCAGTTTTGGCTTGTTTTTGGCGGTGCTCTCTTTCCCTTCTGCTTTGCCCTTGCCGGCTCCCGGCTATTCCACTCCCTTTGGCGTGGTCATCCTGTTGCTGGCCGCACAAATGCTGGCAGGGCGAACCACTCCTTGGCTGCCGAAATGGGTGTTGCAGACCTCTGTTGAACGGAAGCATTTTCAAAAGTGGGTGCAGGCCGGGATCCCATGGTTGCAGCGCATTGAAAAAATTGCCCGCCCCCGTTGGAAGCAGCTCTGCACCACACGGCTCGGCCAAGTCTGGCTGGGCACCTGGATCGGCTTGATGGGGATTTCCATGATCATCCCCGTTCCAGGCACCAACACCCTGCCGGCAATGGGGGTTTTCGTCACCGCCTTTGGCCTCCTGGAAGAAGACGGGATCCTGTGCAGCTTGGGATCCCTGATCTGTGTAGCAGGAGGACTGCTGACCACTTCCATTTTGATCGGCCTGTGGTTGGGGGGAACAACCCTTTTGGATTGGCTGGGGAGATAGCCGTGCCGACACCACTTATGATTCCGGCCTTGCACCGGTTATCGGGATGTCGGGGCCAGCGCCAGATCCTGAGTGAGGCGCAGCTCGATCACCTGATTGGGATCCAGCACCACCACTTGCGGCGCCGTGACATTGCCGATCACCGCTCCGGCCACCCCCGCCCCCAGCACTTCCTCTGTGGCAATGGCATTGTCTCCGGTTACCAAGCCGAGAATGGCGCCCGCTGCCGCGCCGATGGCTGCATCCTGAATGATTTTGCCTGTGGTGGTGTAGCGGGGATCCTTGACATCGTGAATGATGTCCGATTGGGCAGCCAAGGGGAACAGTTGGTTGTTGACGATAATGCTTTCCGCCACAAAACGGGTGCCCCCTGGGGCCGGCTCAAAGCGGCCATCCACCCGTGAGCCAAAAGGCACCAGAATATCCCCCTGGGCGTTGCGAATCGGGTTGCGGACGATCAAAGACATGGGCCGGGTTTCGTTGGGGGCAATGAAGAGGCGCTCGTTGAAGGGGGTGGTGGTTTGCATCAAGGTGCCCGCCGCCAGCGTGGAAAGGCGCAGGTCGAAGCCTGGCTGGGAACCGGAGAGGGATCCCCCTGGGTTTTGCGCCACCAAGGATCCCCGGCTGAGCATGGCCTGGTGGGTGAAGGCTGCTACCTCGGCGCGAGTGGCGGGACGGTTGGGTTCCAAGAGCATCGGGTCTGGATAATTGACGATCAACCCGGCGCGGTTGGCCGCCGCAAGTTGTGCCAGGGCCCAATTGGGGATGGCTGCCGCATCTCGGTAGCGGCTGAAGAGATCGCTGGGCTGAGCGGCTGGGATCGCTCCCGTGTTGCCAATGGCGTTGGTCAAAACCACCAGCGCTTCGGTGCGGGTAACGGGCTGCTCAGGACGGAAGGTGCCATCGGGAAAGCCTGCCACCAGATTGTTGGCTGCTGCCGTCGAGATGGCACTGGCTGCCCAGTGGGTGGGGGGCACATCCCGAAAGCCGATAAAAGTACCGGAGGTATTGCGGAGGCGGAAAGCGGTATTGACAATGGTGGCAAACTGAGCGCGGGTAACCGGCTCATTGGGGCGGAAGGTGCCATCGGGGAAGCCGTTCAACACTCCTTGAGCGGAGAGGGTCTCAATGTAGGCTTGGGCCCAGTGACCAAAGGTGTCGCGGAAGGGAGCGGCCATGGCCACCTGGCAGTGGATGCCCAAGACAGCTCCCGATAGGAGTATGCCTGCTGCACGTGGATTTAAAAGAGAGGGAAACATCGTTCGTTCACCGAGTTGTCGTAGCGCCCATCGCTGGGTCAATGGCTACTCTTATTCTGGCTATTTCCTCAGTGATGACAATGGCTAAAACCCCTGCTCTGTGGTAATTTGAGCGTTTCTAACCCAAGATTTGCAGCAAAACGCAACTGCAGAGGATTGATAAGGAAGCTCCTAAATCTCTGTCGCGTCAGTGATGCCTATCCATCACGCCCAAGTCTGGTCACTCTTGAGGGTAATGGGGGAGCAACAACTTATTATTGTTATTGGAATTGATTGGATTCACGGGATCCCAGCCAACTGGCGGGCCACCAGGGCGGGAAGTTGAGCCAACGGGATCCCTTCCAGAACTTCTGCCGCAAAAGCGCAGGTGAGAAGTTGCCTGGCCTCAGCTTGGGGAATACCCCGGCTTTGCAGATAGAAGATCTCTTCCGCCTCCAGTTGGCTGACGGTGGCCCCATGGGCACACTTGACGTTGTCGGCAAAGATCTCCAGTTGCGGCTGGGTGTCGACCCGGGCTTTGGGGCCTAGGAGCAGGTTGCGGTTGGTCTGGGCGGCGTCCGTCAGTTGGGCCTCTCGGCTCACCAGAATCCGTCCGCTGAAGACCGCATGGGCTGTCTCGTCAACGATGCACTTGTGCAATTGGCGGCTGCTGCCGTGGGGGGCCTGATGCACCAGGCGGGAGTGGGTGTCGCTGTGCTGGGATCCCTTCAGCAGCGTTAGCCCCTGCAGTTGGGTGTGGGCCTGGGCTCCGGCTTGGGTGATCTCCAGGTTGTGGCGAGAAAACTGGGATCCCCACTGAATCGCCTGGAGGCGGTAGTGGCTGTCGCAGCTTTGGCGCACGGCGGTCTTGTTGATGTGGAAGGCTGGGGATCCCTGCCTTTGCAAAATCACATGGTGCAAACGAGATCCCTCTGCCAGGGCGATCTCCGTAACCGCGTTGCCAAAGGGGATCCCGGATCCCAGGGATACATGATCTTCGATCAGCGTGAGGGAGCTGTGGGCTTGCAAAGACAGCAGGCAGCGGGGCTGGGCCAAAACCGCCTCTCCCTCAGGAGCCACCGTTATGAACAGCAGGTGCAGCGGTGACGGAACTTCCTGGCCGGGCTGTAGGCCAATTTGGATCCCATCTCCCAGATGAGCGGTGTTGAGGGCCGTAAACACATCCGTCTTGGCCAGGGTTTGCAGCAACTCCCCTGGGGCTTGGGCTAAAGGGATCACCTGCAAAGCGGTGGGCAGGCCGCTCAAATCAGAAAGCTGGGGGGCAAAGTAGCCGTTGACGAACACGGCGCGGCTATAGCTGGCTTCCGGCCAAAGCCAGGGCTCTAGGGTTGCTGCATCCAGAGCCGGATCCCCCGCGGCAGCCAGGCGAAACTTGTGGGCCAGCAGTGGCGAGAGATCGCTGTATTTCCAATCCTCTTCCCGTGGGGTCGGGATCCCCAGTTCGGCCAATTGGGCGCGGGCCTGCTGCCTAAGGGTGGTGTAGGGATCCTGCCTTTCCGGGATTTGGCCGAGGATGTGCTCCAGGAATAGGCGGCTCTCTGGGGCGAAAGGTTTGGGCAAGGTGGCGCTCATCCCTCTTCCTCCCGCCGGGATGTTGCGGCTGCTGATTCTTGGCCCAACTGAGTTTTGATCCAGTCGTAGCCCCGTTCCTCCAGCTCCAGCGCCAAGGTCTTGTCCCCGCTGATGACAATACGCCCCCCTTCCATCACATGCACGTAGTCGGGGGTTACATAGTCCAGCAAGCGTTGGTAGTGGGTGATCAAGAGCATGGCATTCTCAGGGCCGGCCAGTCGGTTGATGCCCTGGGCGACAATGCGCAGCGCGTCGATATCCAGGCCGGAATCCGTCTCGTCCAAAATGGCCAGCGTGGGCTCCAACACCGCCATTTGCAGGATCTCGTTGCGCTTTTTCTCACCGCCGGAAAAGCCCTCATTCACAGAGCGCTCCAAAAAAACGGGATCCATTTTGACAATATCCAACTTTTCCCGTACCAGGTCGTCAAAATCCAGAGCATCCAGTTCCGGCTGATCCCGATATTTCTGGCGAGCGTTGTAGGCGGCGCGCAGGAAATCCAAGTTGCTCACCCCTGGGATTTCGATGGGGTATTGAAATGCCAAAAAGATCCCTGCCCAAGCCCTCTCCTCCGGTTCCATTTCCAGAAGATTCTTGCCCAGATAGAGGATCTCGCCTCCTGTCACCCTGTAGTCAGGGTGGCCGGCTAAGATCTTGGAAAAAGTGCTTTTTCCAGAACCATTGGGGCCCATGATGGCGTGGATTTCTCCGGCGCGAATTTCCAGGCTCAACCCCTTGAGAATGGGGGTGCCGTCGATCTCGGCGCTGAGATCTCGAACGGATAAGATGACAGGGCTGTTTTCACGGATCATGGCTAGACTCTAGAGTTGCCACTGAAGGGCAGGGATTGGAAGGTTAAGGGATCCCTAAACCAGGTTTGGATTTTGGGCCTAAGGATCCCCTATAGCTCTATTGGGAGTGGCGATTGAGGATATCCCGGATCTCTGTCAGCAAAACCACTTCTGGTGGGGGCAATGTGGGAGGAGATTCTTCCTCCTTTCGCTGTAGGGTGTTGATCGCCTTCACCAGTAAGAAGATGGCAAAAGCGATAATCACAAAATCAAACACAGCTTGCAGAAAGCTGCCGTAGTTAATCGTAACTGGGTCTTCAGGACTTCCACCGATTTTCCAGACCAAGTTCTGGAAGCTCACTCCACCAATCATCAAGCCTAAAACTGGAGTAAACAGATCTGCTACAAAAGAAGTCACAATCTTCCCAAAAGCACCTCCAATAACAACGCCAACAGCCAAATCTAAGGCATTGCCCCGGCTGATGAACTTTTTGAACTCCTCCAGAAATGCCCTCATGGGGAACTTCTCCTGCCTAGCCTTACGGTTCAAAACTCCTTGATTATCTCCTCTCCCCCCCCTGCATCCATGCGCTGTTTGCAACGTCGCCAAGCCCTTGGGCCGCCTCTGGCTTCAGGGGATCACAGCCCTCTGCCTTGGGAGTTACCTAACCCCTTACCCTTCTCCTGAGAATGGCAGCGCCTGCTCCCACAGCGTGTCAGCGGCCTCGCCCACTTGCTCAGCTTCGCATTGGGAGCAATCCCCTAGCCGACGGATCCCTCTAACTTTAGGCTCAGCAATCGATCGGCTTCTACAGCAAACTCCATCGGCAGTTGGTTGAACACTTCTCGGCAGAAGCCGCTGATGATCATGGACACAGCATCTTCCGCAGAGATGCCGCGGGACTGGAAGTAGAACAATTGCTCCTCTCCAATCTTGGAGGTGGAAGCTTCGTGCTCCACTTTGGCGGTGTTGTTTTGCACCTCGATATAGGGGAAGGTGTTGGCGCTGCACTGATCCCCAATCAACATGGAATCGCACTGGGAAAAGTTGCGGGCACCTTCCGCTTTCGGCCCGATTTTGACCAGGCCGCGGTAGCTGTTTTTGGAGTGCCCAGCCGAGATCCCTTTGGAGATAATTTTGCTGCGGGTGTTGCGGCCCACGTGAATCATCTTGGTGCCGGTATCGGCCTGCTGGTAGTTGTTGGTTAGGGCAACCGAGTAAAACTCGCCCACCGAGTTTTCCCCCACCAACACGCAGCTAGGATATTTCCAAGTGATGGCCGAGCCGGTCTCCACTTGCGTCCAAGAGATTTTGGAGTTGGCCCCCTGACACAGGCCGCGCTTGGTTACAAAGTTGTAAATGCCCCCTTTGCCGTTTTCGTCGCCGGCATACCAGTTCTGTACCGTCGAGTACTTGATCTCGGCATTGTCTAGGGCAATTAACTCCACCACCGCCGCATGCAGTTGGTTGGTGTCGAACATGGGGGCAGTACACCCTTCCAAGTAGCTGACGTAGGATCCCTCGTCGGCAATGATCAGGGTGCGCTCAAACTGGCCCGATTCGCCGTTGTTGATGCGGAAATAGGTGGAAAGCTCCATGGGACAGCGCACCCCTTTGGGCACATAGACAAAGGATCCATCACTGAACACTGCCGAGTTCAGCGCCGCGTAGTAGTTATCAGCAATGGGAACCACACTGCCCAAGTACTTGCGCACCAGCTCCGGATACTCCCGCAGTGCCTCCGACATGGAGCAGAAAATCACGCCTTCCTTGGCCAGCTTCTCCCGGAAGGTGGTGGCTACCGAAACGCTGTCGAAGATGGCATCCACCGCCACATTGGCCAGCCGCTTCTGTTCAGACAAGGGGATCCCCAATTTCTCGAAGGTCTCCAACAGCACCGGATCCACTTCGTCCAGGCTCTTTTTCTTGGGCTGCACCTTGGGGGCCGAGTAGTAGACAATGTTTTGGTAGTCAATGGGCGGGTAGCTGACGTTGGGCCAGGTGGGCTCGCTCATCTTCAGCCACTGGCGGTAGGCCCGCAGGCGGAACTCTAGCATAAAGTCCGGCTCCCCTTTCTTGGCCCAGATCTGCCGAATCACCTCTTCGTTCAAGCCTTTGCCAATCGACTCAGAGGGGATGTCGGTTACAAAGCCGTACTTGTAGGGCTGGTTGACCAGGGCGCGGACGCTCGTAGACATGGATGGCTCTCGGGTAGTGACAGGGTAGAAACGCGACTAAGACAGATGGCCAAATAAAACAACAGAGTTGTTGTTTAACTGATCCTCAGGTTACTTTAGCAATGATCCCGTTGTCAAAATAGCAGAGAGTTGTGCTGGCAGCGGCAGCCGATTAACCCAGTCTAACCAGGAGGGCGAGGGTGGACAGCACGCGCAAGATCACCGGGCAGGTCGCTCAACCCGCTTCGAGTAAGCAGGCCATCTTGGTCTACCTGCGCAAGGCGGGGCAGGCCAACGCCCAAACGCTGGCAGAGCACCTGCGCATTTCTCCCCAGGCCATCCGCCGCCACCTCAAGGATCTGGAGGCAGAGGGGTTGATCCAACATGTCGCTCAACCCAATGGTCTAGGGCGACCCCAGCATCTCTATCAGCTCAGCCCCTTGGGAGAAGAGCAGTTCCCCGCCGGCTACGACGAGTTTGCCCTTGGCCTGCTCAACACCCTGGCCGAAACTCTGGGATCCGAGCAGATGGGATCCCTTCTCCACCACCAGTGGCAGCGCAAAGCCCGGGAATATCAGGCCCAACTGGGATCCGGATCCCTGCGGGAGCGGCTGGAGCGTTTGGTGCAGTTGCGCCAGGCAGAGGGTTACATGGCGGAGTACTACCCCTATCCTGCCGACCTGACTGTGCCGATGGCAGCAGAGGGATCCGAGCCTTACGTCGAGCAGTATGTGTTGGTCGAGCACAATTGCGCCATTGCTCAGATTGCCCACACCTTTCCCAGCGTCTGCGGCCACGAACTGGAGATGTTTGCTGCCGCCTTGCCCGATTGCCGGGTAGAGCGCATCACCTGGCAGGTGCAGGGAGAACACCCCTGCGGCTACTGGATTGCCAAGCCAGCGGCTCGGTCGACTTAAGACTTCCCGCTGGTCTCTCCGCCAGGAAACTGGATCCCTGAGGTGTCAAACGAGGTTTTTTCGGGTATAGTTATCTCGTACAGGTTTTAAGTTTGCTCTCCGCATGGTCTGGCGCGCTTCCTTTTTTGGCTACTTTACCTTTCCCTGGCAACGACCAGGGCGGAAGGGTGGCGCGTAAACTAAAGACCTAGGTTTACCCGAGTCAGTCCTGAAGCCCTGAGCCCAGCGCCAGGGCTTTTTTGATGGCTCGACGACCCCATCCACCCACTTGCACACTAAGGACAGTTCCATGCCCCCCCAAACCGACAATTGCAACATCCAAGAGGTGACTCCCTTGATTGCCCCTGCTGCTGTCAAGGCCAAGCTGCCCCTTACGGAAACGGCAGCGCAAGTGGTGCTCTCCACTCGGCAAGCCATCCGCGACATCATCCACGGACGGGATCTCCATCGCTTGGTGGTGATCGTCGGCCCCTGTTCCATCCACGATCCCGCAGCGGCTCTGGAGTATGCCCATCGCCTCAAGCGGGTGGCCGACCAAACTCGGGAGCACCTGGTGATCGTTATGCGCACGTATTTTGAGAAACCCCGCACCACGGTGGGCTGGAAGGGCCTGATCAACGATCCCCACCTGGATGGTTCGTGCGACATTGCCACCGGCTTGCAACTGGCCCGTTCCATTCTCCTGCAGATCAACGAGCTGGGCCTGGCCTGTGCTACCGAGATGCTGGATCCGGTGACCCCTCAATACACGGCGGATCTGGTGAGCTGGGCGGCCATTGGCGCCAGAACCATCGAAAGCCAAACTCACCGGGAAATGGCCAGCGGTCTCTCCATGCCTGTGGGCTTCAAAAACGGCACCGATGGACGGCTGGAAATCGCTCTCAATGCCATCCTCTCCGCCAGCCATCCCCACAGTTTCTTGGGCATTGGCCAAGATGGCATGACGGCTTTGGTAAAAACCACCGGCAACCCGGATCGACACATTGTGTTGCGGGGGGGAGGGGGCAAGACCAACTACGGCCCGGAAGATGTGGCGCGGGCAGCACTGCTGATGAAGGATCAAGGGATCCCTCGCTCGGTGATGGTGGACTGCTCCCATGACAACTCCCACAAAAATTACCGCAACCAGGGATCCGTCTGTCAGGCGGTGCTACAGCAGTACCAGGCGGGGCAGCGGGCTTTGATGGGACTGATGCTGGAGAGCAACCTCTATCCGGGCAAGCAAACCTGGCATGAGGGGGCACCGCTCCAGTACGGGGTTTCCATCACCGATGGCTGCATCGGCTGGGAAGAGACGGAAGATCTGTTGCGGGAGATGGCAGCGACCGTAGAGGGGAGAGCGTTGGCCCTCAGCCATTGAGGGATGGGGATCCCGGAGTTTGTTAAAGAATCAAAAAGGAAATGGGGACAAGGGGCAGCCTGCTCCTAGGGTCGAGCCAAGGTTTCGTTGTTTCGTCAGGCCCTGCGGGATAGGGTCTCCAGGTCGAGCTGGGAGGTTGTGATGGAGCTACAGATCCCCACCAGTGTTAGCAGCGACGGTCAGCAGCCCTATCCGGATCCCGATCGGATCCCTCGGCAACCCCCTGAGCAGTTGCGGGATCGGCTGATCGTCTCCGGCCTGCGCTACTACGGTTATACCGGTTTTGATGAGGCGGAACGGGCTTTGGGGCAATGGTTTGAGGTGGATTTCGAGTTGTGGGCGGATCTGCGCCCGGCTGCTCTCAGCGGCCAGTTGCGCGACACCCTCGACTACCGTTCTGCTGTGGCCGGGATTGCGGAATTGGTGAAAAGCAATCAGTTTGTGCTGATCGAGAGTTTGGCGGAGGCGATTGCCGAAATGGTGCTGCGGGAGACGGGGGCCAGCAAAGCTAAGATCCGATTGACCAAGTGTCATCCCCCGATCCCGGAGCTGACGGGGCGGGTTACTGTGGAGATTGTTCGTCCCTAGAACTTCTCTTAACCCTTTCCTACCGACCCTGTGCTTGCTCTAGAACTTGCTTCTCGTACCTCTGAGGACTGGATCGAACAGGCTACCCGGCACATCGATCTGGGTCGTGTTGATCTTATGTTAGGATAGAGAGAACAATTTATAGAGGAGAGAGGATGAAGTTGATTTTTTTAGATGAAAACAAATGGCAGAAGATATTGGCTTTTTTACAGACAGAAGAGAGAGTTAACATTGGGAAAGAAGCAAACTGCAAACAGTTT
>NZ_JBSSCV010000024.1:0-49612 GCF_054060065.1 Thermostichus sp. MS-CIW-37
TCCCTAGAAATTGGAAACAGAGAAATGTGCGAAGCCAAAGCTGCTATGATTGCAGATCGGTTCCCCTTTCGGGGGGATCCCTAGAAATTGGAAACCTTTGTCGTGTGGGTATGCATTCCACAAATTTGGCTGTTCCCCTTTCGGGGGGATCCCTAGAAATTGGAAACAGAGAAATGTGCGAAGCCAAAGCTGCTATGATTGCAGATCGGTTCCCCTTTCGGGGGGATCCCTAGAAATTGGAAACATGTGTGGAAAACGGTGGAAAGGGGAGCGGGTTCATAGTTCCCCCTTCGGGGGGATCCCTAGAAATTGGAAACCCAGACCCATCCTGGTGCGGCGCACGTTTAATGGTTGTTCCCCCTTCGGGGGGATCCCTAGAAATTGGAAACTAGAAAGAACACCCAGGGAAAATCCTGGGTGTCTTTTGTTCCCCCTTCGGGGGGATCCCTAGAAATTGGAAACCGTTACCTCCAAAACTACGCCAGCCCTCCTGAAAAAGTTCCCCCTTCGGGGGGATCCCTAGAAATTGGAAACAAGTCACCTTTGTGGTATGGACTGTAGTGGTACTTGGTTAGTTCCCCCTTCGGGGGGATCCCTAGAAATTGGAAACAGACAACAATCTTGTACTTTCCAAAGGGGACGTTGAACTGTTCCCCCTTCGGGGGGATCCCTAGAAATTGGAAACCTCTTTGTTTCCGCAATCATCTGGGCCACACTAAGCCTTGAACTGTTCCCCCTTCGGGGGGATCCCTAGAAATTGGAAACCTTTCCAATAAGTCCTAACGGCTTCAAAATTCTCTCTGTGATTGTTCCCCCTTCGGGGGGATCCTTAGAAACTGGAAAAGAGAAAATCGAAGTCAAACGAAACTGGGCCTGGTTATCAGGCGGGCAGCGAAAGCAACGGCTGAAACGCTCCAGAAATCGGCCTGCTGGCTGGGGAAAGTCTGGGAAAGTGAGGTCTGGATCCCCGGCAGCCACCGCTGCCCAAAAGTAGCGCAATTGTGGGGCCAAGGCTTGTGCCTGTTCCAAAGGCAAATTCAGCGGTGCGGAGGTTAAAAACTTAACCACCGCTGGTTCGCTGCGCTGGGCCATCCACTCCCGGGAGAACGCTTGCAAATCGGGCCAATCGGGCAGGGATCCCACCCGGTAGCTCTGGATATGGACTTGGATTCCGGTCTCTCGATCCGACCGGATCTCGACAAGGCGGTAGGGGTGGGGAAAGCTGACCAAAGAGCCGGTGGTAATGTCGTAAACCCCCCCTCGTCGGGCGATGTGCTGGATGTGCAGATGTCCGGTGAACACCAGTTGCACCCCATAAGCTTGCAGCAGCCGCCGCAACTGAGAGGCATTCTCCAGCATGTAGCGACGCCCCCAGGGATGGAGAGACTGGCCGCGCAGATGCTCGACCACATTATGGTGCACCATCAGCAGCACCAGCTCTTCCTCGGCTGCCGCCAATTCTTTCTCCAGCCAGGTCAGTTGTTCTGGGGTTAGACACCCTACCAATTGACCCTGAGCATCAAAATGGTTGGAATTGAGGCCGATCAAACGGATCCCTGGCCGCAGAACCCGGCTGTAATCCAAAGACTGCCCATCCTCGTAGCCAAAAGCTCGGTAGTAGCGGGGAAAATCCGCCAAACCAATAGAGCGCCCGCTGGCCTCGGGCTGGGGCACATCGTGGTTGCCGGGCACCACAAAAGCCGGAAAGGGCAGTCGAGCCAGCCGCTCTGCCAGCCATGCATGGTTTTCCGGCTCCCCATGCTGGGTCAGATCCCCCGGCAACAGCAGAAAATCCAGAGGCAACTGCACCAGATGCTGCAAAACCTGTTCCAGAGCCGGGATGCTCACCTCTACCAGGTGAAATCGGCTGGGGTGATCCCAAAGGGTGGAAGGGAGGGCGACGTGGGGATCGCTCACCACAGCAAAGCGGATCTGCACGGATTACTCCCCTTGACAACAGCAAGCAGATAGAGCCTTCGGCCCACCGGGGGGACAAGCGCTTCTGCTATTCTGGCATCCATCACGGGATCCCTTTATCTCAGGAGCACAGCATGGCGGCCCAGGTGATTACCATCGATCACCCTCTGGTACAGCACAAGCTCAGCCTCATGCGCCGTGTTGAAACCACAACCGCCGACTTCCGGGCGCTGATGCGGGAGATCAGCCTCTTGATGGCCTACGAGGTGACCCGCGATTTGCCCCTCAAGCTGCAGCCCATTCAAACCCCGATGGCCCCAATGTTGGCGCCGATGTTGGCGGCAGAGAAAAAGCTGGTGCTGGTCTCGATCCTGCGGGCCGGCCAAGGGCTCCTCGACGGCATGCTGGAGCTGATCCCATCAGCACGGGTGGGGCATATCGGCTTGTATCGGGATCCCCATACCCTGATCCCCATCGAGTACTACTTCAAGGTGCCCACCGATATCGAGGATCGTGAGGTGCTGGTGGTGGATCCGATGTTGGCCACCGGCCATTCGGCAGCAGCGGCTGTGGCACGCCTACGCCAAACTCGACCCAAGTCGATCCGCTTCATTTGCCTGGTGGCCGCCCCAGAAGGGATCCGATATTTCCACAAACAGAACCCGGATGTGCCGATTTATACCGCTGCTGTAGACGATGGCCTAGACGAGCACGGGTACATCATCCCCGGCCTGGGAGATGCAGGGGATCGCCTGTTCGGCACCCGCTGATACAAGAGTGCCATGCCTACAGCACCCCGTCCAGAACTGCACTACTGTTGTGATTGGGAAGTTGGGTTAGGCGCCAACAACTGTTCTCCTCGCAGCATGCGGGCAGCAGCGCTGAGCAGCTCTTCTTCCAGATAGGGCTTGGTGAAGTAGGCAGTTGCTCCCAGTTCCCGTGCTGTTTGCCGGTGCCGTTCTGCCCCCCGCGAGGTGAGCATGGCAACCGGAAGATGCTTGAAGTTGCTGTCTTCTCGCAGGCGGGTGAGCAGCTCTAGGCCGTCCATGCGCGGCATCTCGATGTCGCAGAAGATAAGGTCGCAGGGCAGGCCGCCGCGCAGCTTTTCCCAGGCATCCTGGCCATCCCGCGCCTGTTCCACCCGGTAGCCCACCTTCTGGAAAGACATTGAGAGCAGCTCCCGAACGGTAATCGAGTCGTCCACGATCAGCACCGTGGTCTGACGCACCTCTTCCGGGGTCGGCTCCTCATCCCGGTGATCCAGCCAGAAGCGGTTGAGATCCCGACGGCGACCGTGGGCTATGTCCACCAGCTCGATGATGTCGGCAATCGGCAGCACCCGCCCGTTCCCCAACACCGTTGCCCCAGAAATGCCCGGCGGCTTGGGCACAGGCCCGCGCAGTTGCTTGATCACGATTTCCTGCTCTTCCACAAAGCTGTCCACCTGCAGGGCAACATACTGGCCGGCACTTTGCAGGATGACAATGGGAATAATGCCCTCATCCTGGGTGATGCTGTACACCTCGGAACGGCTGCGGCTGTGGCTGCGGCTGTAGGCCAGCAGATTTGAGAGGGGCTGGAAGGGAAGGCGCTGATCCCGCCAGAGAATCGAGGGCCGCCCCTGCTCATCCGGCTGAACTTCGTCGGCAGGAACATCCAGCATCTCCTCCACGCCATCCAGGGGGAAGGCGATCAGGGCTTTGTCGCTGACACACACCATGGCCTTGGAAATGCTCAGGGTGAGGGGGAGGCGGATGGTAAAGGTGGTTCCTTTGCCCCGCGCAGAATCCACTTGAATGCTGCCGCGCAGATCGGTGATGTTGCGGCGCACCACATCCAAGCCAACCCCCCGCCCGGCCAGATCGTCCACCTCGCTGGCCTCGCGAACACTGAAGCCGGGGTGGAAGAGAACGTTGAACACTTCGTCTTCGTCGGCTTGTTCCGCCAGCAGCCCCAACCTTTGGGCCTTGGCCTTGACCTTCTCCACCGGGATCCCGGCGCCGTCGTCCGAGACGATGATGATCGTCTGGTTGCCCTGATAGAAGGCTTTGACGACGATCTTGCCCTCAGGGGGTTTGCCCGCCCGGCGACGCTCCTCAGGGGGCTCGATCCCGTGTACCAGGGCGTTGTTCACCAGGTGGGTCATCGGGTCATAGAGCTCCTCCAGGATGGCCTTGTCGATAAGGGTGTCGCGTCCCTCCACCACCAGGCTGGCCTGCTTGCCCGTTTTGATGGAGAGATCCCGAATGGCGCGGGGCAAGCGGTCGGCAACTTGCGAGAAGGGCACCATGCGCGCCCGGTTCAGGCCCTCTTGCAGTTGGGTGGTCACCTGGCGAAATTGGCGGGTAATCTGCTCTGCCTCATCCACGGCAAACTCGATGTCGGAGGAGGACTCGCGCACCCGCACGATGAGCTCAATGATCTCCTGGGCCAGAGCGTGGAAGGCCGTAAACTGGTCCATCTCCAGCTTGTCGAACTCTTGGCCGGAGGAATGGCCGCGCCTGCCTCGGGTGGATCCCTCGCCATTTCGACCGAAGCCCACCGTCACCGTGCCGCCATAGGCTGAGCCGCTGCGGCTGGAGAACAAAGCCGATTCCAGCAAGGAGCGGTCATACTGATCCCGCATGCGCTGGCCCAGATCCCCTAGCTGTTGCACACGGCCCAACAGGCCATCCAGAAACTGGCGCAGACGGGTTTGGTTTTGCTCCATGCTGTTGCGGATGACCACCAACTCTCCCACCAGGTTGTTGATGGAGTCGAGGTGGCGCACCTCCACCCGCATCACGGGGTTGCTGAGGGCAGCAGTTCGCCGTGAAGTCGGCCCAGTTGCCGCCGGGGCAGCTGCTGCTGGGGTGGGGGTTGCTGGAGCAGCAGCGGCAACTGGCGGCGAAGGTGCTGGCTCCGCAGCAGGTGCTTGGGCAGGAACCTCGAGATCGCCCAGGAGCGATTCCAGCTGGGCTGCAAAGTCGTCAGCAGCCTCGCCGCTCGCGGCTGCAGGGGATCCCACAAGGGGGGCGATAGCCTTTTCTAGCTCAGGGGTTACCGCCGGCTCGGCAGCGTCGAAGAGGGCGGCCAAATCGTCCAAACGGGGAGCCGGAGCAGCTTCCAGCGCCTCTTCCTCTGGGGTCTCGGCCTCGCCAACAGGAACGGCTAAGGATTCATCCTCTGCAAACAGGCTGGCCAACTGGCTTTCCAGATCGTCCTCCGCAGGCTGGAGGGCATTTTCTTCCTCCAGTGCGGCAACCGGCGGCTCTGGCTCAGACACGGGCACTTCCGCCAGGCTGCTCGCTTGCAAAGCTTCTGTGTCCTCCAGGAAGGTGGCAAGATCCAAGGGGGGTTCTTCTTGGGGCGCTTCCCCTTCTGCAAAGAACTGGCTCAACTCATCCAGATCCACCTGGCTGTCGCTATCCATGGCCGAGAGGGATCCCCTGGCCCCCAGGCTCAGTTCTTCTGGGTCGGATTCCTGGGTGAATAGGGCATCGAGGCGGTCGAAGGAGATCTCCGGGGAAGGGGTGGCTGTCTCCTCAGCCGTGGGTTGCAGCTCCGCGAAAGACTCCTCCTGCACCGGGAACAGATTCTCCAGAAGCGCCCACTCTTGGGCTTCTGCTGTGTCCCCAGCTGCTGATTGGGTCAGGGGGATGGAGTCCCCATCGGACGCCTCCTCGAGGGTCTCGCCGGCGAAGAGATCCCCTAGGCTCAGCTCGGCTCCGAAGTCTGGAATTGGCGATTCCCTCGGCTCATTGGCCATGTCGGGCGACGTGGGGAAGGGTTCGCCGATAAAGAGATCCCCCAGTTGCTCAGCTTCGGCAGCATCAGCCTCAGCGATGTCCAGGGATGGGCCAAAAGAGGGATCCAAAAATACGGAAGGTTCACTTGCTTCCGGCATCGACCAAGCCGGATCGGCTTCTGCCGCAGGGGTGGAAAAAAAGCTCTCCAGGCTGTCTTCGGCAGTATCGAAGGCAGCAGAGTCAGCGGACTCTAAGGATCCCACCTCGTCGGATCCCGACTCTGCCAGATAATCTGCTGGGATGGAAAAATCCTCCGGCTGGATATCCGCGGAAAATTCAGCCCAAAGGTCTGCTGCGATTTCCCCGTCCTCAAGGGCTTCCTGAAGGGGTGGGGACGGTTCAGCCGCCCAAGGATCGGCCTCCGGCTCACCAGCGGGAACGGCCTCCAAGTCCGGAAGCTGAGACCCTTCCTGCCGGAAAGCACTCTCTACGGGAAGTTCCTCCAGCTCAAATAGGGCCTCTACCCCGGCACTTGCGGCTTCGTCTGGGACAAAGCCGGATCCCTCGCTCATGTCCGCAGCAGCGCTCCGGTCAGTCGGCTCCTGTCCAGCATCCCAGGCGAGCTCAGCAGAGACAAACCCCTCTGTCTCTTCACTCACCACTTCGGCAAACAGCTCCGCTAGATCTGCCTCGGCTCTCTCCTCGTCCAACCTTGGGCTCAGATCCTCAAAGGTCTGCAAGAGGGGCTCAGGAGAGGAGGGGATCAGCTCCGTTGGGAATTCTTCAATATCGGATAGCGCTTCTGCGTTGGCGAACAGCTCGTCAAAGGCCGAGGTGGCTTCTTCCTCCAGATCCAAGGGGGTGGCATAGAGCTCCGCTCCGCTAACGCGACCGAAGTCGTCCGCAACAGAGGCCAAGTCAGCTCCCTGCCCGTCCTCTTCTGGGCTTTCTGCCGGCACGGCAGCTGTCCTCCAGTCTTCCTCCCAAGCCGCTTCGGCTCGGATCCCTGGCCAACTCAGATCCAGATCCCCCTCTTCCGCGGGAGCAGATCGGTGCTCTGAATCTGTTCCCGCCAGCGGGACGGAGTCCTCAGCAGTGCCCACTTCCCAAAGGGATGAGGGCTGTTCCGCCGCCAGATCTCCGCTTGCCTCTGCGCTCTCCTGCTCCGGCGACAGGGCAGCTCCGGGCTCATCCTCTTGAAAGGATGTCTCAGCGAGGGTTACCGCTTCCCAGCTCAGATCGGGGGCAGCGCTTTCCTCCGCAGGGATCCCAGCAGCCGCAGCCCAATCCTCTGGGGCACCCCCAGGTTCTGGGAATGACGGCTCTGCCTCAGACCCCCAAGCCAGACCAAGCTCGAAGGGCTCAGGGACTTCTGGCTCTTCAGGGGCTGCCGGAACAGGGCGGAAAGCCAGCAACTCAGCCGAGGGTCGGATGGTGTTTGCCGCTCCGCCGGCCAGAGCTTGGTGCGCTTGCTTCAGATCTCGCAGCACCGGCAGGGCCAGTTGTCGCAAATCCTGGCCGGGATCCGCCAAAATCTCGCCGATCAAGCGGGTCAAATCTGTCCAGCCCCCCAGTTCCAGAGCCGAGGATTGCCCCAAATCCTGCAAAGATTGCGCCAACGCTTGCAGGGCCGGTCGAGTGGCTGGGTCGTCGGGACGTTTGAAGAGTTCCAACATCTGGCGCAACAAGGCCGGGATCTGCTGATGCACCACCACCTCAAGGGGATCCGGCGGGGCAGGAGGGGCGGCAGGGCGAGCCAATTGTTGCAATTCTGAAGAAGGGGCAACCTGCTCAGGCTTGCCGGCCAAGATAAGCTGCTGCCCTTGCTTCAAATCCCGCAAGGCAACCAAAGCCAAAGTTCGCAGGTCGGCATCGGGGTTGCCCAGGGCTTGCTCGAAGGTTTCCGTCAACTGTTGCCAGCCCGCCAGATGATGGACTTGCCCGATCTCCTTGAGAACGGCGTTCGCCGCCACCAAACGCTTTCGGACATCTGCCTGATCCCGTTGTTTAAACAGCTCCAGCATCTGGCGCAACTGCTGCGGCACCACCTCCGCCATGTCCTGCTGCAGGGTGCGAACCGCCGGCGGCGAGACGGGAGCTGAGACAGTGCCCTCGCCAAGAAGATTTTGAATGTGCCTTTCGGTCTCTTGAAAAACCGGCTCCAGTTCCGCCAGGGTGGTGTTGCTGACTTCCTGGGTGAGGCCGCGGGGGCTCTGCAGCTCCTCCAACAACATCGAAAGCCCATCAAAGGCCCGCAGCAGCAGGGTTTCCAGGTGCTGATCGACGGGCACTCCGCCTGGGCGAGAGCGAAAGATGTTGAAAAAATCTTCCATGCGGTGGGCCGTCCGTTGGATGCTGGTGAGGCCCAGCATGGCAGCTCCCCCCTTGATGGAGTGAGCAGCTCGGAACAGCTCGTTGATCAGCTCGGGATCGCTCATGCTGTCCCGCAGGCTGAGGAGCACTTGTTCAATCGTTGCCAAGTGGTCGCGGGCTTCTTCGATGAAATAACTGAGGATCCGCTTCTGTGCTTCTTCATTCATGGCAGGAGGCCCTTCCTACAGCCCACAAGTTTTCATTCAGTAATAACAGACCGGACAGGGTGAGGCTCGCCTGGGCGAAAAGTCCGGCCAACAGTTGCAACAGGGGGATCCCACTGCCATTGAAGAGCGGGGACTTCTCCTTCATGGGGATCCTTGCCCCTAGAATGCCCTCAAAACAGCAAATTTGCTCATTCATCCCCAACCCGGAACCGACCGACAGAAGTTTGCAGCTCACGGGCAATGCTCACCAACTGTTGTAGCGAAGTTGCCACCTTCTGCGCCTCTTTAGAAGTCTCGTTGGCGGTCAACTCCACCGATTGCATCACCTGCGCCACAGAGCGAGAGGTTTCCGTTTGTTGCACGGTGGCCTGAGAGATCGCCCGCACCAACTCGTCGATCCGGCGACTGACCTCGATAATCTCGTCCAGGCTGTTCTTGGCCTGCTCGGCCCGCCGCGTCCCCTCGATCACCAGTTGGGTGCCTTCTTCCATAGCCGTCATCACGTTGCCGGTTTCCGATTGAATCTGCAACACGATCTGCTCGATCTCCTTCGAGGCTTTGGCGGCTCGGTCGGCCAGTTGTCGCACTTCGTCGGCCACAATGGCAAAACCCCGTCCCGATTCCCCGGCTCGGGCCGCCTCGATACTGGCGTTCAGGGCAAGCAGGTTGGTGCGAGAGGCAATTTGAGAGATCAAAGCCACGATTTTGGAAATTTCCTGCGAGGATTCCGCCAATCGCTTCACTTTGCGGGTGGTTTCTGCCACGGTTTCGCGGATCTCCAGGATGCCACTCACCGTGCGATCCACAGCTTCTCCGCCTCGAGCGGCTGCTTCTGTGGCCTGGGCGGTCACGTTGGCCGCTTCGCGGGCGTTGCTGGCCACCTGTTGAATGGAGTCCGTCATCTCCTGAATGGAGTTGAGGGAGTTGGAGATCTCCTCCGCCTGGCGCAAAGCATCGGCAGAGAGGCTGCGGGCAAAGTCCTCGTTCTGCAAGGCGGCATCGTTCACGGCGGCAGCAGCCCGCTTCACCTGGCTGACAATGTCTCGCAGACTGCGAATGGTCAGGTTAAAGGAGTCGGCCACAGCCCCTAGCACGTCGGCAGTCACCTCTGCCCGCACCGTCAGGTCTCCACGGGCAGCTCCTTCCACGTCGTCCAGCAGGCGAATCACCTGGCGCTGTAGGTCTTCCTTAGCTTGCCCTTGCTCGGCAGCCCGCTGGTTCAGTTCGGTGAAGTTGGCTTCGATGGCAGCCGCCATCTGGTTAAAGCTGTCGGCCAAGCGCCCCAGCTCATCGTGGGTGTTGACTGTGGCTCGTACTGAATAATTCCCCTGAGCCAAGGCGGCAAAATGACTGGCCAGCTCTTGGGCGGTGGAGCGAACTTGTTTGGCACTGCCGGCTCCAAGGATAACCCCTGCTCCTGTGCCGATCACCCCACCTCCAATCACCCCGGCAATCAAGCGAGCTCCCCCATTGGCCGGGATCCCAAGGCCAATCGCCAAGCCGGCAGCCAAACTCACAGCTCCTTGGATAAGCGCTATGGCCAATTGCCGATCCGCAATCGGTCGGTTGGCGATCCCGGCAGAGGTTCTTGCCCCTTGTTCGCCTGCACTGGGGATGGGGAGTGAGGCCGTGGGCAGACGTTGAGGCTGCAGAACTTGGGCCGCTCCGCTGCCGGTCTCCGCCATTGGGCTCATCCCCCCGGTCGCCCCCTCATCTGGGCGGAAGGCACCCACCGGCTCACCGCCATCCATGCCGGCAAGTTCGCGATCCAAGCTGTCTAGCTCGTCAAGCTCGAAGAGGGCAGAGCCGGGACTGGCAGTATCTTCATCGGGGGCAGGGATCGGCTCACTCATGGGGGCAGCCAATTCGGTCGGCAGGCTTTCTTCCAGGGATCCCCCTTCCTCTTCCTCAAGACCGGGCAGGGAGAAGCCCATCTCATCGGGAAAATCGGCATCGCCGGCCAACTGCGTAATGGAGTCGGAGTCGCCTTCTAGGGCTTCCAGATGCTCTCGATCGAACTCGTTGAGGAAGGCAAAGTCATCTTCGACCACCGGATCGGTTTGAGGCCCGCCCTCTTCCGAGCCTACCCGTCGCGAGGTGGCCGGTGGTGTTACCCGAGAATGGGTTGGCATCTGGTAAGATGAACCCAATGGATCAGCTCCCGGCATTTGCAGGCCGGTCTCAAAGGGATCCCCAAATCTCTCTTCTCCCATGAAGACTTCGCCATCGCCGCTAAGGCTGTCCGCCTCCAGCGGAAACGGATCTTGAGCGAAGGGATCCGCCTCCTCTTCCCCCATCCCCTCGAACTGCAAGAAGGGATCGGCAGCAGGGAAAGCCTCTTCCGAAAAGGCATCCGACCCAGGTGCAAACTCATCTTGAGGGCGAAACTCGTCCGCTCTTGGGGAATCGGAAATGTCCGCCAGCTCCGGTGCCATTTGCAACAGCTCTTCTAGACCCTTCCGGGCCGACTCCAGCTCATCGGGATCACTGGCTGTTTGTAAAATGGTGTTGTAGGTTTGGCGAGCTTCCAACAACTGCCCAGCTTGTTTTTGTGCTGAAGCCAGCAGCAGCTTGACAGCAGTATCTTGCGGTTGAGCAGCAGCCACTTGGTTGAACAACCGCACCGCCTGGACGTAGTCTCCCTGCCAAAAGGCGGCCACCGCATCGGTGTAGTCTCTCTGACTGTTCGCGCTCGGAACCATGGATCCTCCCTTCACTGCTTGGCTACCTCTGTTCACGCTTCAACACAGATGCAAACGGAACGCCCCCAACACCTCAGAACCTCTTAGAATAATAGATGCAGGCTATCTCTCCTTCTGCCCCCATTCGGTCAAGAATGCACTTTTCTGCCGCCCTCTCAAGGTTTGGCCACTATGCAATCTCACCCTTACGCATCAGCAGGGGATAGCATCAGTCCAGCTTTCCCCATTGTGAATGGAGTCAGCTTGGATCTTTGATAGGAACTATACACTTTCCTCTCGCCGAACTCACAGGGGGCCGCTTGTCAACCCCAACGATGGGATCTCAGAATGGCCGACTGATCCAGCAAGGGCAAGCGCGATCCCGTTCCGGGCACCACCCATTCCCCTCGCAAAAAAGGAGCCATGGACTCAGGAGCCGTGAGGGCAGGCCGCACCAATTCAGTCTTCAGCCACTCCATGCCTACAATTAAATCCACAGCCAAGCCCATGAGCAAATCCTGTTGATCCATCACGGCCACCACAGGAATCTCGGCTCGGTCGATGTTCAGGGGCGGGCTGATCCCCAAAAATTGCCCCAGGTCTGCAACCCAGATGATCTCGCCCCGCAAATTCAGCGTGCCCAGCAAAACTGGGGCCACATTGGGCATGGGGGTGATTTTCTCTGGGCCAATGCTCATCACCTCCACAACCGATACCGCTGGCAGCGCAAATTCCTCCCCGGTGGCAATCTTGAACTTTAGGAATAGCTCACCTTCGGGAGCCTCCATCTCCCGCAACTCTTGGGTCTCATCCCCCATCAATAAATCCAGATCCCCCAGCATGATGCTCCCCCGCATGGATAGTCTTGTGGACTGTTGATCCCGCCCCCCTCCCTGCTTAAAACGCAGAGTCGTTCTCAGGACCTACCGAAAGGCGTGGAAGCAGAAGGGGCAGCTCTCAGCCTCTCAGTAATTGCTTAATCGTACCCACCAGTTCCTGGGGCTGGAAAGGCTTGGCAATGTAGGCATCCGCTCCCTGGCGGATCCCCCAGTAGCGGTCAAATTCTTCGCCCTTGGAAGAACACATGACGATGGGCGTTTTTTGGGTGAGAGGGTCGGCCTTGAGAAGACGGCACACCTCATAGCCGTTCATGCGCGGCATGACGATGTCCAGCACGATCAGGTCGGGTTTGTTTTGCTTCACCGCCTCTACGGCCTCCACCCCGTCTTCCACAGTCATCACCTCGAAGCCGTTTTCCTGCAGCAGCTTGCTGATCATCTCCCGCTGGGATTGGCTATCTTCCACCACCAAAACGCGACTCATTTCCGATTCATCTCCCGCAATTGATGTTTGATGGTCGCCAGGAGCTCTTGGGGCTTAAAGGGCTTGGTTACATAGGCATCCGCCTGGTTGCGCCTGGCCCACTCGATATCAAAGGTCTGGTCTTTGGTGGAACACATGACGATGCGAATGTGTTTGGTACTTTCATCCCCCTTCACTTCCCGGCATACCTCGTAGCCGTTCATGCGCGGCATGACAATATCCAGCACCACCACATCAGGCTTCTGCTGGCGAATGCACTCCATTGCCTCTACGCCGTCTGTTGCTGTGGAGACTTCCAAACCGTTCTCGGAAAGCAAGCTGGAAATGGTCTCCAGGTAGGTACGGTTGTCATCCACCACCAGCACTTTGCTCATCGCCGTCTTGCTCCTTTTGCACTCCCGCGCAACCGTCGGCCTGCTTTGACTGAGGTTTGCTCTTGTAACCTCACCTGGCTCCCTGGCTCCGGGCCGGCCATGCTACCCCTATTGTTTCGGTGAGGCCACTCTTCTGTCCAGTACTTCGCCTATAGTCTTCTGTGCCAACATTTTGGCTACCCCAACGCCTATTCGCCACCGCCCCGTTTGGGGGGAGGGCCCACGTAGGATTCGACAATGGTCAACAACTCCTTTTCCGCAAAGGGTTTGCTCAAAAATTCGTTCGCTCCGGCCATGCGGGCCTTAATCCGGTCGGTAAAACCATCCTTGCCGGTCAGCATAATCATGGGGGTTTCGCGGAACTGGCTGGATTTGCGCAACATGGCGCACAGCTCATACCCATCCAATTTGGGCATGGCCACATCACAGAGGATCATATCTGGGTTGAGGAGAAACACCTGTCCCAAGGCTTTGAGAGGATTGCCGATAGTGGTGACCTGGTAGCCCTCGTTTTGCAGGATGAACTCTACGGTTTTTTGGATGGCCATGGAGTCGTCGATGCAAAGGATGTGGATGGGCTTATCGCTGGGTTTGAGGGGACGGCTGGGCTTGGGCTCCGCGATCAAGACGGGCTCGGACAGTTGAATGGCCCCTTGGCGGACGTAGGGATAGATGGCCTTGGCCACCGCCAGGGTGTCTCGACCCAGGTAGCGACCCATCTGGCGAATGCTGGTTTTGCCGTCTGACCACTCGCTCAGGGCTTTGAAGACGGGGGCGGGCAGGTTTTGCTGGAGCGGCAGGGGGTTGACGATGGTGGGAGCTTGGTTGGGAGCTTGGATGTAGGGGTGCAGTTTTTTCCACTCCTGCACTTGGGCTACGATCTCGGTGAGCAGGGGGGTGACGGGGAAGGTGGTCAACTGGGGGGCCAGGGGGGATCCGGCCTCAAAAATGAAGGAACCCTGGTGGAGGCTGAGCAGGTCGAAGAGGACTTCCCGCACCATGCCCAGCAGGATTTGCTTGCCCTGGTTGGGGTTGAGCTTGTGGCTTTCCAGCAAAGACCAGAGGCGGTTGTATTCGGGGGCGTTGACCGCGGCTTTGTGGGGAATTTGAATTTCCTCCAGGGCGGCTTCCAGCTTGAAGCGGTGCAGATAGTCTCTGAGGCGGGCAATGTTCCCTTCCGTTTCAGAGGCGTAGATAATCCGCCCATTCAGGAAGAAGACAAACCAGTAGACAGAGGGGCTGGCCTCTACAAAAAGCTCACCGGTGCGCTGGCCCAGCTCGATGAGCTGAAGGATGCTGCGGATATCGATCTCTTGTAGTTTTCCTTGCATGGGATCCCTGCCTGCAGTCCAGCAAGATACGTCCATTATGACGCTAGTCTTTAACCGTTGCTGCCCCGCCGGTAAGGCCATTTTCGGGAAGAGGGTTAAAGTTTAAAAAAGTTGGGGTTTGACTTGGGCCGAGCGCCTGCATTCCCCGAGGTATCTCTGGACTCCAGCAGACCCTCCCAATTAGAGCAGAATGGAGAGAACTGCCACCAGTAAACCTGTTCTTTGAGTAACCTATGCTGCCAATTCTCACCTCTTGGGTGCTTGGCCCGCTGTTGGCGCTCTACACCCTCCTGTTTGTGCTGCGCATCTTTCTGTCGTGGTATCCGCAACTGGATACTTCTCGGTTGCCCTACTCGCTGGTGGTCGGCCTGACGGAGTTTCTGTTACGCCCGACCCGCCGCCTGATCCCGCCTCTGGGAGGTGTGGACATGGCCCCTGTGGTTTGGGTGGGCCTGGTTACCCTGTTGCGGGAGGTGTTGCTGGGGCAGCAGGGGCTGCTGACAATGGCCCTGCACTGAGAGCGTTTGTGTTAACAGTCTTTTATCAGAAAACTGGGTCTAAAACCCCGCCCTTAAGGCCTAGGGCCTGCTGACGCGACAGGGCGGCTCTTCTTGGTTCTGAATGTAGGCAACTAAGACTTGCAGGGGAGCACCACCCACACCTGATGCAAAGTAGCTAGGACTCCACAAGGCGGTTTTGCCGTAGGGCTTGGGAAACTTAGCCTGCCCGTACCTGCGGCTGGAGACTCCCTTGAGGGCGTTAACCATCTGGAAAAAGACCACTTAGGTGGGTAGAAAATCAAAAGATGAACATGGTCTGCTCCACCGTTAAACTCTAAAATCCCAAAATCCATCGATTGGGCAACGCTCTTAAATGCTGCCGCAATTAAGTCCAAACCTTAGTATCCTGCGTTTGTATTGGGTGACAAACACCAAGTGCGCTTGCAAGCTGGAAACGCTGTTGCGGTCTTTGCCACTCGGGTGGTGGTCTGCGATGGTTGTGGAGCAGTCCATGACCGGGATGAGGTGGCTTCTGAAAATATCGAGCAAGTCGGGATGGGGCAAAGCGCTCCGCGCCGCCAAGGCGAGCGCCCGACTCTAAAACGGAGGTGGAGACTGTTCGCGCCAGCGGGACGGAGTCCTAGTAAGACCAGCTTGCTGGCATCGGTCTGTGAAGCGTCAAGGATCCCCTGCCTTTAGGCAGGGGAGTATGTCAACATCCCAGGCATTCTGGAGAACCGGTGGGGCTTTCAAGAGGCTGGGGAATCGCTGCCGGGATTCCGATCCCTTACAATCAAGGGGGCTTGCTTTTCTGGGAGAGCCCGCTTGCTGCCGGCCTGTCTCTGGGCATTCTCGCTGATGTTTCCCCCTAGGCCCCTCGTTCTAACCCGTCTCTACCAGGAGTCCACTCGGCAGGCGGGGATCCCGAGATTCTTGTGTTTGTTCATACCAATTACTTCCGGCCCAAGATCAGATCAAGGTCAGATGTAGATGTAGATGCTGAAAAAATGCTGGATGGCCGTCCCGACAGCCCACCCATCACGATTGCTCTGGCCAAGGGGGCCCTGCTGCCTGAGGCCATTCAATGTCTGCAGCAGGTGGGGATCGATTTTAGTCGTTTTTTGGATCCCGGCAATCGCCTGCTGCGGATTGAATCCCCCACCCGGCTGAACGGACAACGCTACGAAGCGCTGCTGGTGCGCACTCACGATGTGCCGGTGTACGTGGAGTACGGGCAGGCGCAGTTGGGCATTGTCGGCTACGACGTCTTGCGGGAGCGCTATGCCGGCACCGAAGCGCGGGTGGCCCACCTGTTGGATCTCCAATTTGGCCACTGTCGCATGTCGGTGGCCCTTCCCCAAGATAGCCCCTACCACTCGGCAGCTCAGTTGCCTGCTCATGCCCGCGTGGCTTCTAAGTTTGTCGGCTGCGCCCGGGAGTATTTTGACCGCCTGGATTTGCCGGTGGAGCTTATCTCTCTCTATGGTTCGGTGGAGTTGGCCCCCCTCACCGGCATGGCCGATGCCATCGTCGACTTGGTAGCCACAGGGCGCACCCTGAGGGAAAACGGCCTGGTCGAGCGAGACTGCCTATTCGAGAGTACAGCTCGCCTGATTGCCCATCCCATCAGCTACCGTGTCAACCAACAGCCTATCCGCGAGCTGGTCACCCAGATTCGGGAACGCTGGCTGGGATCCCTGTTGGTGGGTGGCTAATTTTGAGGCACTTCCTCTGAGGGGGATCACGATTGCGTACAATGGGGGCATTCGGGCTTATTTCCCCCAGCAGCGTTCAGATTCAAAAAAGGTTTTTCGAGGTTGATTATGCGGTACCGTCCACTGCTCGCCATCCTGTTGGCGCTTTGTTTGAGCGTCTTTGCTGTTCCGGCTAAGGCTGCCAAGGCGCCGCTGACCTATGACCAGATCCGCAACACCGGCAAGGCCGCCATTTGCCCTTCGGTCTCGGACAACGCCCGGGGCCGTATCGAAGTGCCTAGGGGGGGATCCCTGAAGCTGACGGATGTCTGCTTCCAGCCGGTGCAAATTGAGGTGGAAGAGGAAAAGCGGAACGGCGAGAAAGAGTTCATCAAGGCCAAAAACATCATGATCTCAGCGGCCACTCTGGGGCCGATTAAAGCCGAGGTGACTCCCAAAGACGGCGTGCTGGAGCTCAAAGTGGTGGATGGGATCACCTTTCAGCCGACCACCGGCCAAATGCCTCGCCGCGAGCTGGTGCCGTTTCTGTTTAGCGTGAAGGACTTGGTCGCCACTGCGCGGGGATCTGCCATTGACCCTTCGACGGATTTTGAAGGGGAGTTCTTGGTGCCCGGCTACCACAGCAGCACCTTCCTCGACCCGCGCGGGCGGGGATCCAACACCGGCTACGACACTGCGGTAGGTCTACAGGCTGCCAAAGATGATTTTGCCACCAACCGCAAGGTGGACGAGGTTTCCCAGGGGAAAATGTCCCTGCGGATCGCTCGCGTGGATCCCAGCACCGGGGAGATGGCGGGATCCTTTGTTAGCATTCAGCCTTCCAGCACCGAGCAAGGGGCGATGGAACCCCACACTGTTCGCGTTCAAGGCTTGTTTTACGCTCGCCTGGCGCAGGAGTCTTGAAGAGGCTTGAGGAAAGCCGAGAAGAGATCCAATTTCGGGCTTGAGATGGGCAGAGATCCCGGCGATCCCTGCCTATTTCTGTTGATACTATGTCTGTCTGGGTTTGCCCGTTGGGGAAGTGTGCAGCGATGGTGGGATCCCACAGCGTCTGTTTTGATCGGGCCGCCGATTTTTACGATGCCACCCGCAGCTTTCCTCCCGGCGTAGATGAAGCGATCGCCGATGCAATCTTGGCCGCGGTGGAAGCCACCCCTGAGACCCACTTTCTCGAGGTGGGCATTGGGACAGGACGCATTGCCTTGCCGCTGATCCGTCGCGGCTATTCCTATTCCGGCATCGACATTTCCGAGCGCATGCTGGCCGTCTTGCGGCACAAAATTCAACAAAGTCTGGGCCAAATGCCACCACAGGTTCATTTGCAGATGGCCGATGCCACCAACCTGCCTTTTAGGGAGCAGTGTTTTGATGCGGTGATCACGGTGCATGTGTTGCACTTGATCCGCGAGTGGCAGCAGGCGATTGGCGAGATCCGTCGCGTGCTCAAGCCAGGTGGGGTCTACCTCTACGGCTATGGAGAGCGGGTGATGAGCGCCCGCCACTCGTTCGAGGCCCGGTGGACAGGCATTCTGGCAGAGCTGGGATTTGAATCCCAACAGGTTGGAGCCGATGCCGAGCAGGTGGAAGCGTTGTTGCAGTCTCAAGGGGCTCATGTGGAACAGAGGACAGCGGCAGAGTGGCAGACGGCCATCGCTGCCCAAGCTTTGTTTGATCTGTACGCTCAGCGCTGCTACAGCAGCTCCTGGCCGATCCCAGAGGAGATCTTCCAGGCGGCCATTGCCCGCTTGCGAGCTTGGTTTGGCGAGACTTATCCCGATCCCAAGGCAATTCTGCTGGGGGAGAGCCGATTTCAGATGCTGCTGGCCCGCTGGTAGGGATCCCTAGGCGACCTTGGGATTAGGGATGTGATCCTGAAAATCGTGCTGGTCGAACACGTAAACGGTGCGAATCGGGTAGGGGATGACCAATCCGGCTCGGTCGCAGGCCTGTTTGAGAGCCATCATCACCTGAGTGCGGACGCGCCGCACCTCCGGCTTGCGGGGCCGAGTCCAGTAGCGCACCACAAAATCAATGGAACTGTCTCCGAACCCCACAATGTCCAACTCAAAGGGGGGATCCGCCAGCACCCCCTCGACCCCCTGCATGGCTTCCCGCAGCACCTCCAGAGCTTTGGGCAGAGGTGTATTGTAGTCGAGGCCAATTTCCAGATCGGTACGGCGGAAGGGGCGATCGGTCAAGACCGTGATCGGGCTGGTAAACACAATAGCATTGGGAATGACCACGCGCTCCCCCTGATAGGTGCGAATCTGGGTGGAGCGAATGCTGATTTCTTCAACGGTGCCTTCGAATTCTCCGACGATAATTTGGTCGTTGAGTTGAAAAGGCTCGTTCAAAAGCAGCAGCACACCCGCCAAGAAGTTCTTGAAAATGTCTTGAAAAGCAAAACCAATGGCTACCGACCCTAACCCCAGTAGCCCGATGAGGTCACCCAAGCGCAGATCCGGGAAAGCCACCACGCTGGCCGCGAGGATCCCGACCACCCAGGCGCCCACTTGGCCGATCTGCACCAGCAGCATTTGCAGGGAAGGGCTGGGGATCCACCGATTGGCTGCGGATCCTACCAGACGCCGCACGGCTCGAACGCCATAGCGGGTAGCCCAGAGGATGACTGCGGCGATCAAAAAGCCCGGCAACAGCTCAATGCCTCGCCCCACCATCTCCAGGAGACTGCGGTTGATGGTTTGAAGTAGTTCGTTCATACCCTCATCCTTGCTATGCAATTGGCTACGATGAACACAAATGGACTTTGGCAGACTCTGAACCCGAGGAGACTCTCAATCTGGACTCAAAGAAGCCCTTTGCGAGTTCCTCTTCAGCCAGTATCGGCCACCGGTGCAGGCTTAGGTTCTGCTGCGCTTGCTACCCTGAACGGAGCCACTTTGCCGCAAGATGAGGTTCAGGGCAACGAGGGAAGCGATGGCCAACTACGACTGGATCGTGATCGGTGGCGGGATTACCGGGGCAGCTCTGAGCTATGAGCTGGCCCGCCAGGGGGGATCCGTTCTCCTCGTGGAGAAAGAAGCGGTGCTGAAGGGGGCAACCCGCTACAGCTACGGGGGCTTGGCCCATTGGGCGGGCAAAACGCCGATGCTCAAAGCTTTGGGGGAAGAAGGGATCCAACGCTACCGCACCCTGTCAGAAGAGCTGGAGGCAGATATTCAATTTCGCGAGCTGGATCTGCTCATGCCCATTGCCCCCGGCTGTGATGTGGAGGCTGTCGAGGCGGATCTGGCCGACTGTCGCATCCCACCCCGGCGGATTTCGGTGGCGGCAGCCTGCGAGCTGGAGCCGCTGCTGGATCCGGCCGCTCTGGAAGTAGTCCTCTGGGCTCGGCATGGCCACATCAACCCCTTGTTGACGGCGCTGGCCTTTCAAACAGCCTTTCAACGATTGGGGGGATCCCTCTTGATCACAACAGCAACGGCCCTGCGGCGGCAGGAAGCGCGTATCACGGGCGTAGAGGCTGGAGCCAACTGCTATGGAGCAGGCCAGGTGGTGGTGTGTGCCGGCGGCTGGACGCGGGCTTTGTTGCGCCAAGCGGGGATCCGGGTGCCCATCTACTTCACCCATGCCGAATCCCTGGAGCTGGAGCCCTCGGATTTGCAATTGAGAGCGCTGGTGATGAGCGCGCCTGTGCAACGCTTGGAACTGGAGCGGCAAGCCGCCCATCCCGATCGGGATCCCCTCTGGGACGAGCCGGGGCACGAGCTTGGCCCGCCGATTTTGGATGCCGGGATCCTGCAATTTGTGGATGGCAGCATTCGCATGGGCCAGATCAGCCGGGTATTGACAGATCCCCATGCCGAGGTGGATGCAGCCGCCAGCGAAGCCCAGATCCGGGAACAGGCTGGTCGCTACCTGCCCAAGTTGGCCCACCTGCCCGGACGGTGGTATCACTGCTTGGTGGCCTTTAGCGCCGATCACCAGCCTCTGGTCGGATCCCTGCCCGGTTGGGAAGGCTTGCAACTGTTTTCCGGCTTCAGCAACCCCCTGCCCATCGTGCCCGCTTTGGCCCGTCGCTTCGCCCAACAAGCCTATGGACAGGCGGATGAATGGATCCCTGCTCTATCGCCGGGGCGGTTTGCCCAGGTTTGGAGTTGATGCCTTGCCTGCTCTCGATGCTCCTCGCCGAGCAAGTGTAAACTACCCGCACCACTCATGCTGACGCAAAGCGCTCGGCGCCGCTAAAGCGAAAGAGTGCGGGCTTTCAGTAGCCCTGAGCCTGTTATGCTCTGCCAGAGAACAAAACAAACCCGTTCGCGAAGCGAGCCGTAGGCTTAACCTCTAGGCTGGTTTACAGCAGCCCCCAAAAGCGCAATCACATTCGCACCATTCAAGTCCGCATCCCCTTCCCATCCACAGTGCCCACACTTAAACTGCTTCCCACTGCGGTAGGACTGTTCAGGGTCGGGATGAATGCGCAAACACCGGTGGCAAGTTTGACTACTGTAGCGGGGATTCACCAACACCACCCTAACTCCTGCTTGCAGAGCTTTGTAGCCAATAAAGGTGCGCAGTTGGTAGAACGCCCAACTATTTGCACGCCTACGCTCTGTCTGACTGCGCGGCTGTTGATTGACCCTTTCCCGAATCCCTGTCAAGTCCTCTAAAGCAATAGCGCTGTTCGTTGCTTTTGCCCTAGCCACAATAGCTTTGGAGATGCGATGATTGACCCACGTTTGAAAGCGCCTCTCCTTGCCAGACAGCCGTTGCAGCAGCTCTCTGCACCTGCGCCGGGAACTGCGGCTGCCCTTACTGGCTTTTTGCTGGAGTACCGCTCTCAGCTTGGAATAATGCTCTCGTATTTTGCTCAACTGCTGTCCATGCCAGTTCTCTCCCTCCGATGTATGGGCAATGTCTGTTCTCCCCAAATCCACGCCTATTACTCGCTCTTGCGGTTTGGTAACAGGTGTTTCTGTCTCTAGGCAAATTTGCAGATAGAACCCACCACCACGACGCTGAACCAGAGTCGCTGCTTTGGGTTTTGTCCCTGCTAACTTCCTGCGTTGATAGTTGCCGATGGCTAACTCAAACCGTTCCCTGCCATCAACGGTAGTGATGGACACTGTCCAATCTTTCTCTCTGAAGGAAAAGATGCGGGCATCGTAAGTAACAAACGGTTTCTTGAACTCCTTGACGGGTCTATTTTTCCGTTGTGCTCCTTTGCGACTACCTGCGACTCTGCGGCATACCTGCTGAGCCAAGTTACTGGACAAGCCAAATCGCGACCTAAGTTCGTAGTAGCAAAGGGATTGGAGCTTGATGGCATTGACTACCTTTGCTGGGGTGTTGGCATTGACCCAGTTCAAGGCTTCTGTGAAAGCAGAAAGGGTAGCAGAGAGTTTTGCCGCTTGAGCTTCTGCTACCCTGAGCTTGCAGGAAAGGGTCAGGACTTGGGTCATAGCTCTACCATACTTCATCAAGACGCATTCCTCCCGACGCTGACCCTGCGGGTACAGCGCGGGGCTCCTGCGCGAGTAAGCTGAATTCCTATTTCCCACCTCCCCAACAACTCCCAAAATCCTCAGGGCAACCTTGCTAAGATTTCCATGGCAGGGATCCGGGAATATGCAAGGCGTACTGCTGATCCTCTACATGTTGGTTGTCAGTGGCCTGATTGCCGTTGTTGGGGATCGGGTGGGCTACCGCATTGGCAAAAAGCGCCTTACCTGGTTTAACCTGCGCCCCCGCCATACCGCCATTCTGGTGGCCGTGGTGACCGGCGTGAGCATCTCCGCCCTGACTTTGGGCACACTGCTGCTCCTCAACCGCTCTCTGTCGGAGGCCCTGTTCAGCTACACCAACCAAATTGCCCAGGCGGAGCAAGAGCTGCGGGCCCTCAACCGCCAAAAAGCCCTCTTGGAAGCGGAAAATGCCGCTCTCAGGGTTGAGCGGGATCACCTCAAGATGGATCTCGACCAATTTCGCAGCCAGCAGTCGGCAGCCCAAACCCGCCTGAGCGAAGTGCGCGATCAGCTGGCAGTGGCGCTGCAGGAGCGGCAGGAGGCGGAGGCCAAGCTGGCGGCAGCCAACGAGCAACTGGCCAAGGTGCAGCCCAGTTTGGATCGAGCCCATGCCGAGTTGGAGGCAGTGAAGGCAGAGGTGGAGTCGGCCCGCCAGGTGATCGCCACCCTGGAGTCGCAAAAACAAGCCCTGCAACTGGATCGGGATCAGCTGGAGCGCTCCCTGGATGTGGTGCAGGCGGCCTTAACCCAACTGGAGAACCAGAAAAACCAGCTTGAGCAGGAGATCGAGCAGCTCAACCAATTGGCGGTGCGGCTGCGGCGGGGGGAACTGGCCATCTTGGCGGGGGAAGTTTTGGCAACAGGAGTTGTGGAGGCTCCAAGAGGGGCAAAACCAGAGGCGATCCGGCGGCAGTTTGAGCACCTTTTGGCCCAGGCGGAACAGCGGGCCCTTGCCCTTGGATCCCAGCCCATGCCCCCTCTGGAAAACGCGATCTTGATCCGCCGGGAGGATGCCGATCAAGCCTTGGAGAAGTTGCAAGAGCCCGGTAGCTGGGCGGTGCGCATTCTCTCTGTTACCAACCGGCTCAAGGGGGAGCCTGTGCCTGTGCTCGTGCAGATTTACCCCAACCAGCGGATTTTCGCCAAGGGATCCGTGCTGGCCCACGGGGTGATTCAACCGGGTTTGAGCGAAAATCAGATCCAACAGCAACTGCTGGGGCTGCTGAACCAGGCCAATCAGCGCTCGCAAGAGGAGGGGCTTCTCTCGGATCCCATCACCGGCACTGTGGGGGAGTTCTCCCAGGTCAAGTTTCTGGAAGTTGTGCAGCATCTCCGCCAGAGCACCACCCCTCTGGATGTGAAGCTAGTTGCCGACACCGACATCTACACAGCGGGGCCATTGCGGGTGAGTTTTCTGATGGCGGAAGCTTCTGGTCAACCCGGCTCTTCTGGGGCTCAGCAGGCGGGGCGTCCTGAGGGATGACGGATCCACTCCATTCGGCAAGGCTGAAGGGCCAACGAGTGCTGATCGGTTTCGACCCAGGGCGCGACAAATGCGGCATTGCTGTGGTGCAGGTGTTTACGCAAACGGAGCTGAAGGTTTTACACCGGGAGGTGATCCCTTCTTCGGCAGCGCTATCTAGACTGCAAACTCTCCGGCAACAGTTTCAGGCGGAGCAGGTAATCCTGGGCAATCAGACGACGGCCCAAGCCTGGAAGTCTCAACTGGAATCCATTCTCCCCCCGCAGCAGATTGTCCTGGTGGACGAGCGGCACAGCTCCCAAGAAGCCCGTCAGCGCTACTGGGATTTTTACCCACCGCAGGGATGGCAGCGGCTGTTGCCCAAGGGGATGCGGGTGCCCGCCAAGGCTTACGATGATCTGGTGGCTCTCATTCTGGTGGAGCGGTACTGTCGTGGGCGAGATACGGCTGAGCCGACGTGAGCTTCTACAGGGGATCCTGCTGGGGCTGGTGGCAGCAGGATGTGGGGGTCCGGATGCGCACTTGCCTCTTATCGTGGCGCTTAAGCAAGGGATCCCCGCCAGTTTGCTCAACGAGTTTCGCCGCCGCACCCAGGCCCGCTTTCGGCTGCAACTGTTGGATAGTCGGGATCAGTTGTTGGCCTATCTGCAGCAAAGCGTCCAGCCGGCTGATGCAGCCTGGTGGGATCCGGGGGGATGGTTCCGGCGGCGGCTGCCGGTGGCGGCTTTGAGTTTGTTGGGGGCCGACGCTTTGGATCGGGCCATAGCTGCCGGTTGGCTGGCTCCTCTGCCGGCAAGCCTGTTGGGAGAACGATGGCAGAATCTGGATCCCCGTTGGCAAGCTGCGGCACTCCGGGAGGGGCAGATTTGGGGTGTGCCCTGGCGCTGGGGGGTAACGGCCATTGCCTACCGCCGGGATCGGGTGAGGGAGCCCATCCGGGACTGGGCGGATCTGTGGCGGCCTGAGCTGGCCGGCAAACTGACTCTGCCGGATCATCCGCGGGAGGTGATTGGGCTAACCCTAAAGAAAATGGGCCGCTCCTACAACGATCCCCTCAACCCTGAGGATGTGGAATTACGTCAAGAGCTGGGATCCCTGCATCGCCAGGTTTTAACTTACACCTCTTCCGACTACCTGCCCATCTTGCGCTTGGCCGATAGCTGGGTGGCCGTGGGCTGGTCGCAGGATCTCTACGCCACCCAAGCCAACTACCCTGAGCTGGCAGTGGTGATCCCGGCCTCCGGATCCGCCATCTGGTGGGATGCCTGGGTGCGACCTCACGTCGAAGACAATGCCCACCCAGAATCAACCCAGACCGATTCCGGATCCCTGTTGGCTGACTGGCTTGATTTTGTCTTGAATCCTGAATTTGCCCCCCGCTTGGTCAATCTGAGCGGGATCCCTTCGGTTTTGCCGCTGGATCTGGCTCAACTTGCCCCCCGCCTGCAACGCAGAGCCGACTTGCAAATCTCCACTTGGCAACGCTCGGAAATCTGGCGCCCCTTGAGCTCAGCCGAAGCCGAGTCCTATCTCAACCTCTGGGATCAAATGCGGCGGGGCCTTTTGTAGAAACACAGCGAGCGCGAGCCCTCCACTCTGCAACACTTCGTCAAGGTCCGCAATGCTTCTGAGGAGCTGTGGTAGGATGCCTGCTGTCTGATAAGCCAGTTGCACTTGCATCGAGGAGAGCACCTTGAGTCTGAGAGTTGCTGTTGTGGGGGGCGGCCCAGCCGGAGCCTCTGCTGCCGAAGTTCTGGCCCAAGCTGGAATCGAGACCTTTTTGTTTGAGCGGAAGCTGGACAACGCCAAGCCCTGCGGGGGCGCCATTCCCCTCTGTATGGTCTCCGAGTTCGACCTCCCCGAGGGGATCATCGACCGCAAAGTGCGCAAGATGAAGATGATCTCCCCTTCCAACTATGAGGTGGATATCGCCCTCGAAAAAGAAAACGAGTACATCGGCATGTGCCGCCGCGAGATCTTGGATGCCTTCTTGCGCAATCGTGCCCACCAAAAAGGGGCGGAGCTGATCAACGGCAAGGTAATGCATCTGGAAATCCCCCAGAATGGCCGGGATCCCTACATCCTGCACTACAACGATTTCTCTGACGGATCGAGGCAAGGGGTGCCGCGTTCTTTGGCTGTGGATGTGGTGATCGGGGCGGATGGGTTCCACTCCAAGGTGGCAGAAGCCATTGGTGCTGGCGACTACAACTATGCGCTGGCCTTTCAGGAGCGCATCCGGCTCCCAGACGACAAAATGGCCTACTACGAAGAGCGGGCAGAGATGTATGTGGGGGACGATGTTTCTCCAGACTTCTATGCCTGGGTGTTTCCCAAGTCCAACCATGTGGCTGTGGGCACCGGCACCATGAAGGTGAACCAAGCCCACATCCAAAAGTTGCAAGCTGGGATCCGCGCCCGTGCTGCCGAGCGTATCCGCGGCGGCCAGGTGATCAAGGTGGAAGCCCATCCGATCCCAGAGCATCCCCGCCCGCGCCGCGTGGTGGGCCGTGCTGCTTTGGTGGGAGATGCGGCGGGATACGTAACCAAATCCAGCGGCGAAGGGATCTATTTTGCCGCCAAGTCAGGCCGCATGTGTGCCGAGACCCTTGTCGAGACCTCCAACGGCGGCAAGCGCATTCCCACAGAGGAGGATCTAAAACTGTATCTCAAGCGCTGGGATCGCCAGTACGGCCTGACCTACAAGGTCTTGGACATCCTGCAGCGGGTGTTCTACCGTTCCAATGCCACCCGCGAAGCCTTTGTGGAGATGTGCGCCGACCGGGACGTGCAGAGGATGACCTTTGACAGCTACCTCTACAAGACGGTAGTGCCCATGAGCCCTTGGGTGCAGTTCAAGATCACGGTCAAAACCCTGGGCAGCCTGATTCGCGGCAACGCTTTGGCTCCCTGAAGTAACCCTACTGCCACTGGAAGGTCACCGTGACGCGATCCCAATTGGCCTCGGTTTTCAGCACACTGGCGGAGGCCCTTTGTCCGGGGGGCACGTCGCTGGGCTCAAACGCTGCCACTCGCGTATCGACAACTTCTTCTCCCCGATAGAAGGTGAAACGAGCACGGGCGTTGAGAACCGTGCGGGTGCTGCGGTTGATCGCTTCCACGCTTAGGCGGCTACCGGCCCCCACTCGTTCTTCCCGAATGGATCCCACGATTACAAAATCTCCTGGGCTAGCGGCAGACTCGGCTGGGGTGGCGGTCGGAACTGGGGTGCCAGGCTGTGGGGCCGTCTCGCTTTGCTTGGGATCCGACTGCCTCAGCAGCTCCAAAACACGGGCCAACTCCTGCTGAAAGAAAACAAAGGCTTCCCGCGATTGGTTGGCCACCTGGGCCAAAATCAGTCGATCCGACTCCTCTACCGGAATTTCCAGGAGGGGAGCTGGCCCTTTTAGGGTGACTCGGATGCTGGCGACTTCTTGGTTGATGAACTTATCCAGGTAGGGAAAGATGTTGAGAATGCAATCTTGGAAGGATCCCATCGGCATGATGCGATTGTTGGTCAGCACCAAGTCGGCCCGCTCACAGCTAGTCCGATCCTCCATATCAATTTCCAAGGGCACCCGAAAGGAGCCGAGGCTGGTGTTGGTGATGGTAACCCCAATGCCGTACACCTCCTGCCGCCAGCCATGAACGATCTCCAGGCTGGGGCTGGTGACTTCCTCGGTGAAATACTCTCCGGCCCAGGTCGGGGATCCCCACAGAGGCAGGGCCAGTAGCAGCACAGGGAAATGGCAGGTCAGTCTCCCCTTCACCTCAACCTTCCTTCACTCAACCGGCGGACTGCGAGGCAGAAGAGGTGTTTCTTGCTCCCCCGCGATGGCAATAGCCTAACCTAGGGTCGGCGCAAACCAGGGGGAGTCTTTGAATAATCTTTCCAACAATAACGGCTTTGAACTTCATCCGCTCTGCCCAAAAATAACCCGGTGCCTATCTTCATCAAGCTGGGGGTTGCCTTGGCGGTGGATCCCAAGGGCCATTTTGTCGGGGCAGCGCCACCGGCTTTGCCGTTTTCCGCCTTGCCAAGCAAGGGATCCCGTCTGCGATAGGATCAGAAAGTCCAGCTTACTAGCGCAGGAGCCCCGCCCTCTGTCCGTAGGACGAGGGTCGGGAGGAATGCGGAAGTTACGATAGAACCATGACCCAAGTCCTGACCGTCTCCTGCAAGCTCAAGGTGTCCCAGTCGCAAGCCGCAAAGTTGGATGCGACAATGGATGCCTTTGTGCAGGCGTTGAACTGGGTCAACCAAAACACACCAGAGAAGGTAGTTAACGCCGTTAAACTTAAATCTCTGTGCTACCGCCAAATCCGGGCCCGGTTCGGCTTGTCCAGTAACTTGGCAAGGACTACGTCCCGCTTACGCGACCAGCAGGTCTGCAGACGGCTGGCCGGTGCCCGTAAAGTTGCCCAACAGAAAAACCGTCCGGTCAAAGCGTTCAAGAGAGGCTTTGCGACCTACGATGCCCGTATCTTTTCGTTTCGCGAGAAAGACTGGACGGTGTCGCTGACCATGGTGGAGGGTCGGGAGCGCTTTGAGCTGGCGATTGGCCGTTACCAGAGAGAACAGTTGGCAGGCTCCAATCCCAAATCTGCCACTCTGGTCAAGCGCAAAGACGGTTTCTACTCCATTCAAATCTGTGTGGAAACGGAGCCATCCCCACCGCAACGCACGGGTAGAGTGCTGGGGGTGGACTTGGGAAGGACGGATATTGCTCATACGTCAGAGGGTGATAACTGGAATGGACAGCAGTTGAACCGAATCCGAGACCACTACTCCAAGCTGAGGGCGGCACTCCAACGCAAAGCCAGTAAGGGCACCCGCAGTTCGCGGCGCAGATGCCGTCAACTGTTGCAACGGCTGTCTGGCAAGGAGAGGCGCTTTCAGGCGTGGGTCAATCATCGCATCTCCAAAGCTATTGTCTCTAGGGCAAAGGCGACAAACAGCGCTATTGCTCTGGAAGACTTGACAGGGATTCGGGAAAGGGTCAATCAACAGCCACGCAGCAAGACAGAGCGTAGGCGGGCAAATAGTTGGGCGTTTTATCAACTCCGTCAATTTTTGGAGTACAAGGCTCTGCGTGCGGGGGTTGCTCTGATTCTTGTTCTGCCTGCCTACACGTCGCAGACCTGCCACCGGTGTTTGCACATTCATCCCGACCCTGCGCAATCCTACCGCAGTGGGAAGCAGTTTAAGTGTGGACACTGTGGATGGGAAGGGGATGCGGATTTGAATGGTGCGAATGTGATTGCGCTTTTGGGGGCTGTCGTAAACCAGCCTAGAGGTTCGGGCTTGTTTTGTTCTCTGGTAGAGCATAACAGGCTCAGGGCTACTGAAAGCCCGCGCTACACTGCTAAGGCGGTGTAGGGTCGGGTAGTTTACAAAGTGCCAAAATCCTAAGAGCCTCAGATCGAGTGCGACCGTGTTCCTCACCTTCTCAGCAGTATGGCTAGATCCTCAGCGTCGTGGCTCAGTCGGCTCTCCTTTTTGCGAGGGCTGATCTTCATCTTGGCCGTGGTGGTTGCCCTCGTTTACTTGGGCTTCAGCCGGGAGGTTCGCCTTGGCCTTGACCTCAAGGGAGGAACCCAGCTCACGCTACAAGCTGTGCCCACCGAGGAGGTGCCTGAAATCACCCCCGAAGTGATGCAGGGGGTAGAAGCCGTCATCCAGCAGCGGATCAACGGGCTGGGGGTGGCTGAGCCTCTGGTGCAGATCAGCGGCCAAGACCGCCTGTTCGTGCAGTTGCCGGGGGTGGCGGATCCGGATCGGGCCATTGCTCTCCTTGGAGATACAGCCCAACTGGAGTTTCGCAAGGGCTTGGTTCCCGTCGGCGCGCTGCCCCGCAACGAGCGGGGAGAGATAACAGCGGGGGAGGATCCGGATACTCTGTTTGAGCGGGTCGGCCTCACCGGGGATCTGCTGCGCAATGCCTATCCCCAAGCCCCTCGCCGCGGATCCCAGAGTTGGGAGGTGCTGCTGGAGTTCAAGCCGGAGGGGGCAGAAAAATTTACTCAGCTCACCCGAGATCTGGCCGGAACAGAACGTCCATTGGGCATTTTTCTGGACGACGTGTTGATCAGTGCCCCGATCGTGGGGCCGGAGTTTGCCCGCACCGGCATTACCGGCGGGACGGCGGTGATCACAGGCAACTTTACGGTGGAGACGGCTACCGATCTGGCGGTCAAGCTCAGGGCAGGAGCGCTGCCGGTTCCCATTCAGGTGATTGAAAATCGCACTGTCGGGGCCACTTTGGGGGAAGTGAGCGTGCGCCGCAGCCTCTATGCCGGGATCGGGGGCCTGGTGCTGGTTTTCGTCTTTATGGTGGCCTACTATCGCCTGCCAGGGCTGATTGCGGACATTGCTCTGCTTATCTACGCCCTCTGTACCTTTGCTCTGTTCCAACTGCTGGGGGTAACCATGACTCTGCCGGGGATCGCCGGCTTTATCCTCAGCATCGGCATGGCGGTGGATGCCAATGTGCTGATCTTCGAGCGCATCAAAGAAGAGTTGCGGGCCGGCAAATCCATCTACAAGTCCATTTCGGAAGGGTTTAACCGCGCCTTCAGCAGCATCCTGGACAGCAATGTGACTACCCTTTTGGTCTGTGGCGTGCTTTTCTGGCTGGGGATGGGACTGGTGAAAGGGTTTGCGGTAACCCTGGGCATTGGCATTCTGGTGAGCTTCTTTACGGCCATCACCTGCACCCGTAGCCTGCTCTTGGCGGCAATGGGGATCCCCAGCTTGCGCAAACCTGAGTTTTACGGCGTTCGGATGGAGACAGCTCAATCATGACGGCTCAAGAGCTATCCCCCGTAGATCCCGCCTCTCGGTTGCTCGACTATCGCTTCGACATTGTTGGACGGAGCAAGCTGTGGTTCAGCTTGTCCTTGGCGGTGTTGCTGGTGGGGCTGGTCAGCATGGCCTTTTCCCTGGCTTCTCTGGGAACTCCCCTGCGGCTGGGGTTGGATTTTTCCGGCGGCACCTTGCTGGATCTGAGCTTTGAGCGGCCTGTCACCACCGAGGAGCTGCGACGGGCGCTGCAGGAACACAACCTGGGCACCAGCATCATCCAGCTGGACACCCAAACGGGCCAGGAAGCCCTGATCCGCATGCCCCCCTTGACTGAGCAAGAGCGGCTGGCCGTGGAAGCCACCCTGCGGCAGGAGGTTGCCTCCTTCCAGCGCAATCTGGTCGAGACGGTTGGCCCGACGGTGGGTCGTCTGCTCCTGCGTTCCGGCATCGTGGCCGTGCTCATCTCTTTCGGCCTGATTGTGGTGTATCTGGCCCTGCGCTTTCAGTGGGATTACGCGGTGTTTGCCATTGTGGCGCTGCTGCACGATGTAGTGTTGACGATAGGGCTATTTGCCCTTTTGGGCCTGACGGTGGGTATGGAGGCGGACAGCCTGTTTGTGGTGGCGCTGCTGACCATCATCGGCTTTTCCGTCAACGACACCGTGGTCATCTACGACCGCATCCGCGAGAATCTGCGTCTGGTGAGCCGCAAGGTCAGCCTGGCCGAGGTGGTAAACCTATCTCTGAACCAGACCTTTGCCCGCTCCCTGAACACCACCCTGACGACGATGCTGCCCCTAGTTGCCATCGCCATTTTCGGGGGAGCTACCTTGAAGGGGTTTGCCATTGCCCTGCTCATTGGCTTTACTTTGGGGGTGTATTCCAGCATTTTTATCGCCAGCCCCCTGTTGGTGTGGTGGCGGCAGCAGCGCTATGGCAAAAGTAGCGAAGATGCCCGCGCAGGCAGGGATCCCGATTCCCTTCCCTCTGAGGGCTAGGGCCCCGATATCGGAAAAATTGGGTCGATTGGGTGGGGATCTGTCGTTCGCGCTGAGACGGTGTCCTCTGGGTTCACCATTGCAGTCTTTGCCCATGGGAGATCAGGTAGCGCTGTAAATCGGCTATTTTGCCTTGCGGTACGATCTGAGCTGGGATCAGGCCGGGAGCTTGACTGCGCAGCCAAGCCACGGTCAGGCCTGCTGCCGAGCCGATGGTCCATTCACCGTAATGCACGCGGGTGGCGGCGTTGACAATGTGGCTGACGGCGATCCCTTTGCCGCCGATGAGCAGGTTATCCACCTTCTGCGGGATCAGGGCTTCCAAGGGAATGAGAATGGGACGGACGGAAAACTCGTTGACTGGCGCGGAGCTGGCCGAAAGAGAGGGCTCCCAGTTGCGGTAGCGACAGCCGTGGATATCGATGGCGTAGTGGGTAACCCCCACCACGGTAGGTCTGAAGTCCCGCCCCCCGGCGGTGCCGACGCGAATATCCTGCTCCAACATCAGGAACTCTGCTTGGCCGTAGGCAGCTCGCCCCAGGATGCGCCGACCTTCGCGGATGTAGGGGTAGAGGCTAAGGCCAGAGCGAGTGCCCAGCAAGGACTCTTCGGCAAACACCAAGGAGAGGGGATAGCCAGAGCGGGATTGAGTTTCCATCAGCCACTCGGCAAACAGCAGGGCGTGGTTTTCTCCATCTTTGATGGCTGAGACATCCAGGCCCCCCAGCCAGTTGTGGCGCTGCCCTGAGGCCACTAGCCGCTCTTCCGTCAGGATCAGGGGCGGGTTCATGATCCCCCAATCGTTGCCGCGGTTCCAGTTCACCAGCGTCAGGTCGCCTGGAACGGGTGTGCTGTAGAAGGGATCCCGGCGACCCTTGCTGACGATGCGGCGGTAATTGAAAAAGCTCTGGCCGCTGAAGGTGGGGAAACCTTCCATGTCGAACTCGCGGCGGTGTTCGGCGCGGGAATAGCCTGGTTGCAGTTGGGCCAGCTCGGCGCGGGAGCGACCGCCATCGTCGTGGATGGCTAGCACGAAGGGAAAGGCAAAGGCTTGAGTACACTCCGGGTTGCTGGCGGGGGCAGCATTGGGCTCGCCGGTCACATCGTGCCCTTCCGAACCCAGCCGATAGGGGATCCCGGCCCAGCCCACCAGCTCTCCGGTATCGGTGGCATCGATAACAAACAGGTTGCGGCCTGGTGGTGCCTGCAGCCTCAACACCCGTTTGGCAAAAACTTCCGTCTCCTGCCAGCCATACCAGCTCACCAGCTCCCGCCACAGCCGTCCCGGTGGCACAAAATCGGGATCCCGGGGTTGCCGCTGCACAGCGTAAATGCTTTCAATCCGGGATCCATCGGCGCTGAAGGTGGCCCCCTTGAAAGCCGTTTGGGTAGCCCAGCGACTGTTGGGGGCATTTTGGGCTGCCTGTTGCAGCCAGGTTTCCACCGCCTGCAGCCCCGCCTGAGGCGGAAAACACAGCCCTCCCACCCAGCAACTGTTGATCTCGGCCACGCGGGTTCCCGGCGGGATCCCTGTCCAGGCCGGCAGATGCACCGGCTGGCTTTCGATCAAGGCCTTGAACTCCAGCCAGTGGCGGGAAAAATTGCCCCGCTGCCGCATCGGCAGCGATTCATCAATGGCCGATACCCCCTGGGAGGTAATCTGACCCCCCAGCCAAGGGGTAAGCTCGATGAGACAGGTCTGCACCCCCCCTCGCATGGCGTGGCCCGCTGCCGCCACACCCCCCAAGGATCCCCCCACCACCACCAGCTCGCACTCCCAAATCTCGTCCGGCTGCGGCAAGGGATCCAACAAGGGCCAACCGTGGGCGGTAAAACGGGGCACCTCCGGCTCGGAGACGGCAACAGGGGATCCCACCTCTGGCTGGGAGAGGGCGGCAAACCCCATCCCGGCCACAAAGCTCAGCAGCGACAGGATCCCCAGCCCCACAGTTCGCTTGGGCTCAGATCCCCGGCACGCCGCAGCCGTCTTTTTGCCAGCCATGCTCACTCACACCCCCGGCCTTTCCCCGGCAGGAGAAATCCCCTTGAGAATAGCTGAGGAAACCGACATTGAGGCCAGCCAGGATCCCTGCCACAGGGCATAATGGGCTAGCAACTTTTTAACGGCAACGGCGGGATCCCATGGGACGGGCAAAGAAGGTGGTATTGGCCTATTCAGGCGGGGTGGATACTTCCGTCTGCATTCCCTATCTCAAGCACGAGTGGGGGGTGGAATCGGTGGTGGCCCTGGCAGTCGACTTGGGGCAGGGGGCGGAGCTGGAGGCCATTCAGGCCAAAGCCCTCAGGGCGGGGGCAGAGCAATCTCTGGTGCGGGAGGCTGTCCAGGCCCTCATTACCGACTATGCCTTCCCGGCCATCCAGGCCAACGCCCTCTACGAGCAGCGCTACCCCCTTTCCACGGCCCTGGCCCGACCCCTGATTGCCAAGCTGCTGGTGGAAGTGGCGGAAGAGGTGGGCGCCGATGCGGTGGCCCACGGCTGCACCGGCAAAGGCAACGACCAGGTGCGCTTTGATCTGGCTATTGCTGCTTTAAATCCCCAGCTCAAAGTGTTGGCCCCTGCCCGCGAGTGGGGGATGACCCGCGAGGAGACCATTGCCTATGGGGAGCGCTACGGGATCCCCATGCCCGTGCAGAAGTCCAGCCCCTACAGCATCGACCTCAACATTTTGGGCCGCAGCGCTGAAGCCGGCATCCTAGAAGATGCCGACCGGGAGCCGCCGGAGGAAGTGTATGCCCTCACCCGGCCTATTTCCCAGACACCCGACGAGCCCGCCTACGTGGAGATTGAGTTCGAGCAAGGGATCCCTGTCGGGCTGGATGGGCAGCGCCTTGGCCCCAAAGCCCTCTTCGAGCAGCTCAACTCCTTAGCTGGCCTGCATGGGGTGGGCCGCATTGACATGATCGAAAACCGCCTGGTGGGGATCAAGTCGCGGGAGATCTACGAGTGCCCCGCTTTAACCGTCTTGATCCAAGCTCACCGCGAGCTGGAAAGCCTCACCCTCACCCGCGATGTCATCCATTACAAGTACGGCATCGAGACCACCTACAGCCAGTTGATCTACAACGGCCTTTGGTACTCGCCGCTGCGGGAGGCTCTGGACGCCTTTATCCGCGCCACCCAGAAAAGCGTCACCGGTGTCGTGCGGATGCGGTTGCACAAGGGCCAGGCGGTCTGTGTGGGCCGTCGCTCTCCCTACTCTCTTTACAACCCAGAGCTGGCCACCTACGGGGAAGGGGATCAATTCGACCACCGCGCCGCCGAAGGCTTTATCTACATCTGGGGCCTGCCCACCCGCGTTTGGTCGCAGGTTCACAGAATCTAGGAATCCCCTCCTGGCTCGAGGTTGGGGGGAGCACGCTAGCCCTGCTGCTTGGGATCCCAGACTCAGCTCCCAATTGACAATTGAATTCCCAAAACCCACTTAAGTCCCGGCAGTCCACGTGTTGCCGTACTCGATCTGCTCTGGAGTGAGGCTGTCGATTTGGATCCCCATGGCTTTGAGCTTGAGGCGGGCAATGGCCTCGTCCACCTCGAGAGGAATGGGGTGCAGCCCTGGGGCCAAGCGGCCCCGGTTTTTCACCAGGTATTCGCAGGCCAGGGCCTGGTTGGCAAAGCTCATGTCCATGACGCTGGCGGGGTGCCCTTCGGCAGCAGCCAAGTTAATCAGGCGGCCTTCCCCCAGCACCACCACTGACTTGCCCGACTGCAGACGGTATTCTTCCACAAAGGGGCGCACCGTCTGTCGGGAGACGGCCCGCTCCTGCAGCGCCACCAGGTCGATTTCAATGTCAAAGTGGCCGGCGTTGCAGACCATCGCCCCATCCTTCATGCGGTCGAAGTGCTCGCCGCGAATCACGTGCTTGTTGCCGGTGACGGTGATGAAGATGTCCCCCAGAGCAGCGGCTTCTTCCATCGGCATCACCCGGAAGCCGTCCATCACCGCCTCCAGAGCCCGCACCGGGTTGACTTCCGTGACAATCACCTGGGATCCCATGCCGCGGGCCCGCATGGCCACTCCCTTGGCGCACCAGCCGTAGCCTGCCACCACCACCGTTTTCCCGGCCAAAAGAATGTTGGTGCAGCGCAGGATCCCGTCCAGGGTGGATTGGCCGGTGCCGTAGCGGTTGTCGAACAGGTGTTTGGTCTCGGCGTCGTTGACGGTCATCACCGGGAAGCTGAGCACCCCCGCCTTGAGCATGGCCCTAAGGCGCACCAGGCCAGTGGTGGTCTCTTCCGTGGTGCCGATGAGCTCCGACAGTTGCTCCTGACGGTGCTGCACCAGCTCCGCCGTCACATCTCCGCCATCGTCGATAATCAGGTTGGGGCGGTGATCTAGGGCAATCTGGACATGGCGGCGGTAGGTGGCCACATCTTCTCCTTTGAGGGCAAACACCGAAATGCCATGGTCCGCCACCAGGCTGGCGGCCACATCGTCTTGGGTGGAAAGGGGATTGCTGGCAATGAGAACGCTATCCGCCCCCCCTGCTTGTAGAGCCAGGGCCAGGTTGGCCGTTTCGGTCGTAATGTGGCAGCAGGCCACCAAGCGCAGCCCGGCAAAGGGCTTTTCTTGAGCAAAGCGCTCCCGGATCTGGGCCAGCACCGGCATCTCCCGCGCCGCCCACTGGATCCGTTGCTTGCCCAGGGGGGCGAGGTTCAGATCTTTCACTTCATGCTTCGGGAGAGACAGGGTAGCGCTGGTCATCGAGTGTTGCTCCAAACAGGGTCATCGAGAGAGGATAGGGGAACGGAAACTGCAAGCCCCAAAGGGGGCCAGGCAGCCATTAAAGATCAGCAAGGATGTCGATAAGCCTGAACTATTCTGCCACAAGGGATCCCCTTTCAGCGCTGGGGCTGGATGTAGGCAACCGCCGCATTGGCGTGGCCGGCTCCGATCGGCTGGGGCTGCTGGCTACTGGCCTGGGGGTGATCCAGCGCCGTTCCCTCTCAGAGGATATTGCCCAAGTGCAGGAGTGGATCCGCCGCCGCCAGGCCACCGTGGTGGTGGTGGGGATCCCCCTTCTGGCGGATGGGTCGGTGGGATCCCAGGCCCGCAAAGTCCAGCGGTTCGTGCGCGCTTTGCAGGTGGCCGTGGATCTTCCCATTGTTACCGTCAACGAATACCTGAGCACCGCGCAGGCGGAGTGGGATCTGCGCGAGGCGGGGATCCCGGCCAAAGCCCAGAAGGGCTTAATCGATCAGCAGTCGGCGGCAGTGATTCTCCAAACTTGGCTGGACGAGCGACGGGCTTCCCCGTCAGAAGTGCCGGCTTGGCAAAGCTGGGACAACACAGACTACGCTGGAGAAGTCTAGCCGGGAAAGTTTAAATCAATTCAAGCCCAAGGTGGGCCATCCCTCGTTGCCCCTTCTGCATCAGCAGGGTGTGATTGTTAAGTCGGGGCCTTTCGCGCAACTTTGATAACGTCTGATAACGTCACGTGAACCATCCGAGCATGAATCGCATTTGCATTCTTGGGGGCGGCTTTGGCGGGTTGTACACAGCTTTGGAACTGAGCCGGCAACCCTGGCCAGAACCACCCCAGATCACCTTGGTCGATCGGCAGGAGCGGTTCGTCTTTGCCCCCCTGCTTTATGAGCTGCTCACCGGAGAAATGGAAGACTGGGAGGTGGCCCCCCGTTTTCAAGATCTGCTGCCCCCGGGATCGGTGCAGTTTCGCCGCGGATCTGTCCAGGCCATTGACCCTCAAGCCCGCCGCGTGGAGCTGGAAGATGGGCAAAGCTTGGAGTACGACGCGCTGGTGCTGGCGCTGGGGGGAGAAACCCCTCTGGAGAGCGTTCCGGGAGCGGCGGAGTTTGCTTTTCCCTTTCGCACCCTGGCAGATGCTCAGCGGCTGCGCGCCCACCTGAAGGCGTTGGAAGACCGGGATCCGGCTCAGCCTGTGGCTCTGGCCATTGCAGGAGCAGGGGCTAGTGGCGTGGAATTGGCCTGCAAATTGGCGGATCGGCTGGGCTGGCGGGGACGGATCCGCCTCATCGAGTTGGGATCCCAAATCTTGTCCGGCTTTGCTCTCTCCAGCCGGGAGGCGGCCCAAGAGGCGCTGGCCCAACGGCGGGTGCAGGTGGAGTTGCAAACCAAGGTCTTGGGCATCGAGGCCCTTGGCGAGAACGGCGCCCCTCCCTTCCATCTGCAGCTGCAACGGCTGGAGACCCAGGAGATCGCCACAGATCTTGTGGATGCTGTGCTGTGGACTGTCGGAACCCGACCGGCAGCGGTGATTGCCAATTTGGATCTGCCCAAAACGGAGCGGGGACGGCTACAGGTTTTGTCCACCCTACAAACCCCCACCTTCCCAGAGATCTTTGCCTTGGGAGATGCAGCAGCGGTGGTGGATGCGGAGGGCAAGCCGGTGCCGGCCACAGCCCAAGCGGCTTTTCAACAGGCCGGTTATTGCGCCTGGAACCTGTGGGCTTTGCTCACCCAGGAGCGGCCTCTCTTGCCCTTTCGCTACTTTTCTCTGGGGGAAATGCTCAGCCTGGGGGTGGATACGGCGGTGCTTTCTGCCCTTGGCGGCCTCACACTGACCGGCCCCCTGGGCTATTTGGCCCGGCGAACTGCCTATTTGGTGCGCCTGCCCACACTGGAACACCAGCTCAAGGTGGGATGGAATTGGATCACCCGCCCCCTGTGGCAAGGGCTGCTGGCCCGCTAGGATCCCTGTAACTGGCAAGAGCGCTCGTAGGCCGCTCGCACTGCCTGCATCAGGGCTCCCCGCACCCCCGCCTGCTCCAAGGCTTGGATCCCGGCAATGGTCGTCCCCCCTGGACTGGTGACCCGGTCTTTGAGAACGGCAGGGTGCAGATTTTCTTGCTGCAAGAGGGCAGCAGTACCCGCCAAGGTCTGCAGGGCCAACTGGGTAGCAATGGGACGCGGCAGCCCCACCTGTACCCCTCCGTCTATCAGCCCTTCCAGAATCACCGCCAGATACCCCGGCCCGGAACCCGAAAGTGCCGTCACCGCATCCATCTGGCTTTCGGCCACCGTCACCACCTCGCCCACCGCGCGAAACAGCTTCTCCACCTGCTCCACCTGCATAGGCGTCACCCCTGGCCCGTAGCTGATGGCCGTTATGCCCGCCCCCACCAGCGCCGGCGTGTTGGGCATCGTGCGCACCACCTTTTGTTTGGGAAAAGCCTGCTGCAACTGCTGCAAGGGGATCCCGGCCATAATCGAGATCACCAGCTCTGTGGCGGACAGCCGGCCCATCTCAGCCACCACTGTCGGGAAGAGCTGCGGTTTAACGGCCAGAAACAGAATCTCAGACTCTCCCGCCTGGGATGGATCCGCCAACAATCGGATACCCAGCTCCTGCTGCAGGGCCACAGCCTTATCCAGATCAGGCTCCCGCAAGGCCACCTGCGCTGCAGGATAAACTCCCACAGCCACCCAACGCCGCAGCAGAGCGGATCCCATGGCTCCACCCCCGATAACACTCAGCAGTGGCCGCTCCATAGCAACTAGTGCTGACCTACTGCCTGCAGATGCTCATAGGTGCTGGGCCAGAGGGGGGTAGGGCTTTGCAAAGGGCGCTGCAGCGGCTGCACCACTTGGCTACTGGGGGTGGAAACCATCACCGTGCTGGGGGTGAACAAAAAAATGTTCTCTCCGATGCGCTCTTGGTGGCCATCGATGGCGTAGGTGCCGCCGGCAACGAAATCCACAGAGCGCTGCGCCTCAGCGGGATCCATTAGGGTCAAGTTCAGGATCACCGTCTTGCGCTCCCGTAGGTACTGGATAACCTGAGCCATCTCATCGAAGCTGCGCGGCTCCATCACCACCACTTCACTGGTGGGTGGGTTTACGCCCGGTAATCCAATCACGTTGCTCCCCATACTGCCCCCTGCTGAGCGATCCCGATGTTGACTGCGCCGATGGCCCCGCGACTCTTCTCGACCGGCAGAGCCTTCCCCTGCTTCCACTCCCCGTTGCCGCCGCCCTCGCGGAAGGGTACTCACTTCCTCCTCTTCGGGGGGAGCAGCCGGTTGGGAACGGCGTCCCTCGTAGAGCAGTTGGTAATCATCCTGCCCTTCCATTTCAGAGTACTCCTCCAGGCCGTCCACGGGATCATTCAGACCCACAAAATCTCTCACCCTGCTCCAGATTCCATTGACATTCATATGCACATCCTCACTACAGGTCATGGGTTTACGGCGAGCGTAGGATTCAGGCTCTTGATTGGATCCTGAGTGGCTCACTCAAGCTAGGGGGCGTCCTTTTATTTATTCTCGGTCAAAGTCTTTCAATAGGCTGAGACAGGGTTTGCTCAGGAAGCTGCCGAAGCAGGTGGGGGCTAACGTAGGTTAACAAAACCCCATTGATTCGACGACTAGAGTTTACCCAGAAGAAGTGAAGATGTCATCTCACTTGCCAAGCCGTTGTTTGGCAGGATTGAACTCTGCTCCCCGTCTGGATTGAGCACATATTAACGGAAGTAACGCAAATGATTGCAAATTTCCCCAAAATTTCCCCAATAGGGCAAATCCTGGGCGGGATCCCCCCGCTTTTGATCGAGCCAAGCCAAACTCTCGCCCCGAAGGTACCCCGCAGGGCGACTCCGGAGTTCGCGGCTTTACACAAAATTTAATCACAATTTAACAGCTTCACAGAGGCCACATCTATTTCCGCTCGGCGTCGGCAAACAAAGCACGCCCCAGTCGGATCAAGTTAGAGCCTGCTGCCACCGCCAGGGGGTAATCGTCGGACATACCCATGGAGAGGGTGTGCAACTGCAGATGCTCGTAGCCACTGCGCTGGATGTAATCGGCCAGTTCGGCCAGCTTGCGAAACAGCTCTAGGGCCGCCTCTGAGCTCAAGCCCAAAGGCAAAATGGTCATCAGGCCCACGATTTGCACCTGCAGCAGTTGGTTCAGTTCGGGCAGGCTTTGCAACAGATCGGGGATGGGCCAGCCAAATTTATTGGGATCCGGAGCCAATTTAACCTGCAGGCAAAGCTTGGGGGTGAGGTGCAGCTCCCAGGCTTTTTGGTTGATCAGCTTGGCCAGGCGCAAGCTATCGACGCTGTCAATCCAGGTAAATTGCTTGAGGGCCGGTTTGACTTTGTTGGTCTGCAGATGCCCGATCAAGTGCCAGACGATATCGGTCAGATCTTGCAGTTGCCCTTGTTTGACGGCGGCTTCTTGCACTCGACTCTCCCCAAAGTGGCGGATCCCAGCCCGATAGGCGGCGCGGATGTGGTCGGCACTGTAGCCTTTGCTCACCGCCATGATCTCCACATGGTCTGGGATCTGGGCTCGGATGGCCTGAATGCGGCTGTGGATGAGCTGCTCGTCGAGGGGCATCGTCAGGTCAGCAGGCCGGGGATCTCTATCCCCATTCTCGTTCCAATTGGCAACAATGCTCTGGGATAGATTTTTGCAGAACCCAGAGCCAACGGGCTGTCCGCTACCGCTGCCAGGGATCCGGTCGGGAGATGATCACGCGGGTGCCGGGCGCCAGTTTGCGCGCGTAGTCCAGCTGCACCACTTCTGGGTTTTGCTTCAGGGCTTCCCCCTGGAGGCGAATGGCTTGGGCTTCTCCTTCTGCCAGGATCACCAATCGTTGTTTTTCCAGCTCTGCTTTTTCCACGAGGAAGCGTTCCCGCTCTTTCTCTTGCTCGGCAATTTGCTTTTGCTCGATGGCCGTTTGGAATTGGTCGGAGAAGCGGACATTGCGCAGCAGCACGTTTTGCAAGATCAGGTCATTCTCAGCAAAAATGCTGGAGAGCTGCCGCTCCACATTTTCCTGGATCTGCTCGCGTTCTTCCGAGAAAACGGCGATGGCGCGGTGCAAAGCCAGTTCATTGCGCACCACCGTCCGCACCTCTGGGCGAATCACTTTGTCCACGTAGGAAGGGCCAATGGTCTGGTGCAGGTGGGCCACTTGGTCGGGATCCAAGCGAAAGCGCACCGAGACATCGAGGGAGATCTGCTGGCCGTCGGCGCTGAGCACTTTCAACGCATCATCCCCCTGGTTTTCGGAGCGTTGGGAGGCCATGGTGTAGGTTTGGGTGCGCACGTCATAGAAGATAGGCGTTTCCACCAGCGGCAGCAGGAGGTGCAGCCCTTCTCCCAGCGGCTGCGGCTTCAGCCCCGTCAGGGAGTTGAACACCACGGCCCGTGTGCCGGCAGGCACCACCACCAAGCACTGCAGCAAGGTGGCCAAGAGGATCAGCAGCAATGCCCCACCCACCAAGGGAATCCAGGACAAAGCGGGAAGTTCAAAAGCAGGACGACGGGGGTGGGCCGATTTCACAGGTGTGTTACCCAAAAACCTAAAGAACTCGAACAGGTGCCCCGGGGATGGCCGGCCAAGCTCTTCTTGAGCTTAACCCAAGGCCGCAGCCAAGATCTGATAGGCCAGTTTGGCGACCGTGAAGGCGCTGCGGCGATCGGTTTCCCGTTCTCCCGTGACCGACAGCTCGACCACATCGGCGCCGACAATTTGCCGTTGCTGTCCTAGCGCCCGGATCAGCTCCACCGTCTCCCACCAGCCCAAGCCGCCAGGTTCGGGGGTACCGGTGGCTGGCACAACAGCGGGATCCAGCCCATCCACATCCACCGTCAGGTAAACCTGGGGGCCCAAGGTGGCGATCACCTCTGGGATCCACTCCTGGGCCGGCTTGGCGTGCAGGCTGTGGGCAAAAAAGGTGTGCAGACGGCGCTCGCGAATGGTCTGGCGGTCTTCGGCGCAGATGGAGCGGATCCCCACTTGGGTGAGGCGGCTGCCCACTTGCTCCACCACGCGGGCCATGGCAGAAGCATGGGAATAGCGGGATCCCTCGTAGCTATCTCTCAGGTCGCAGTGGGCATCGATTTGCAGGACGTGCAGCTCCGGATAATGGGCCAGGTGGGCAGCAATCAGGGGCCCGCTGATGGAGTGCTCCCCACCAATGGAAAGCAGGAACCGCCCCGGTCTCACCCACTCGGCAGCGCGACGCTGGATTTCGGCCATAGCCAGCTCCTGGGCGGAAGATCCCAGACCTTCCAACTCCACCGGGGGGGCCGTCCAGTAGCGGGAGATCTCTTCCGAGAAGTCGGGGTGAAGAGCTGGCTGGCGATCCCGTACCTCGTCGTAGATCTCCACATAGGCAGAAGCCTGCAACAGCGCCTGAGGACCTTTGGCGGTGCCTTTGCCATAGGAGGTGGTGGCCTCGTAGGGGACGGGCAGGAGAATCGCTTGGGCCATCTCCGGATCCGGCTCAGGCAGGCCCAGGAAGGGGAAGGGAGAGCGATACATGATGGCTTGCAAGAAGGGATCCCTATTCTATTGAAGAATTGTGGTGAGCCAAAAGGACTGGGATGATGGGGTAAAGAGGGACCCTTGTGGGATTGAGGCAAACCCTCTAGACTGAGCAAAGGCTTCCCCAAGCCCAGTTTTAGCAGCCATTTGTTTTCACTCCTCTTAGACTGCCTTTCCACAAGCTGACGAGCCTATGACCACTGCCTCTCACGCTGCTCTTTTCGACGCTCTGGCCCAACGTCGGGCCCTCAAGATCATCAGCGGTCTACAAAACTTCGACCTGCAGTCGGTTCTGAGCATCACCCGCGCCGCCCAACAGGGAGGGGCCACTTGGGTGGATATCGCTGCCAGCCCCGAATTGGTGCAGCGGGTACGCGCCCAGATCGATCTGCCCATCTGTGTGTCGGCGGTGGAGCCGCAGCAGTTGGCCGCAGCCGTACAGGCAGGAGCAGACATGGCCGAGATCGGCAATTACGACAGCTTCTACCCTTCAGGCCGCATCTTCTCCGCAGCGGAAGTCCTAGACCTTACCCGCCGAACCCGCTCTCTTCTGCCCCGCACGCTCTTGTCGGTAACCGTTCCCCACACTCTGCCTCTGAATCAACAGGCAGAATTGGCCGAGAAACTGGAGGATCTGGGAGCCGATCTCATCCAAACCGAGGGCAGCACCAGTGCCGAGCCGGTTCACGGGGGATCCCTGGGCCTGATCGAGAAGGCTGCCCCCACCCTGGCCGCCGCCTATGAAATTAGCCGTGTGGTCTCGGTACCGGTTATCTGCGCTTCCGGCCTCTCGACGGTAACAGTGCGCTTGGCCATTGCTGCCGGCGCTTCAGGTGTAGGGGTGGGCAAAGCTGTCAGCCGGCTCCAGGATGAAGTGGCCATGGTGGCTCAAGTGCGGGCGTTGGTGGAGGCCCTGGGGGGATCTGGGATCCCTGCCCTTGTCTAAGCTTGACCGAAAACCTGGGTTTCCAGCCCCGTCCTTCCAGGGTGGCTTTGTGCTCATGTCAACCTCTCGCGCCAGCATGCGCTGGTGCATTTTTTTAGGCCGTCGGCTCGGTTGACCCGCCCCCGAGTCATGCTCTGCAGAGATTCCAAGTCCTGAGCCCAGACATGGTTGACAATGCGAGGGATCCCTTTTTGAACTGTCCATGAGCTGGCAACGCCCAGATAATCGCACCGCTGCTCAATTGCGCCCGGTTTCTTTTGAGCGCCACTTTACCCGCTATGCCCCTGGCTCGGTGTTGGTCAAGTTCGGCCATACCCATGTCCTTTGCACCGCCAGTGTGGCCGAAGAAGTTCCCCCTTTTCTGCAGAACACCGGCCAAGGCTGGCTGACGGCTGAGTACCGCATGTTGCCCGGAGCCACGCAACAACGACAGCCGCGGGAGATGTTGAAACTATCGGGTCGCACTGCCGAGATCCAACGGCTCATCGGGCGCAGTCTGCGCGCCGCCTTGGATTTTCGCAAGCTGGGATCCCGTACCATCACCGTCGATGCCGATGTGCTGCAGGCCGATGGCGGAACGCGCACCGCTGCGATCACAGGGGGCTATGTGGCTCTGCACGACGCCATCACTTGGCTGTACAAACAGGGGGCGCTGGATCCGGCCCAGGGATCCCCGCTGCGGCAGCAGGTGGCGGCCCTTTCAGTAGGAATTGTGCAGGGAGAGGTACTTGTGGATCTGTGCTATGAGGAAGACAGCCAAGCCGAGGTGGACATGAACATTGTTATGAACGAGCAGGGATCCTTCATCGAGATCCAGGGCACTGCCGAAGCCGCCTGCTTCAGTCGCCCGCAACTGCTACAAATGTTGGAGATGGCCCAAGCCGGGATCCAAGAATTGCTCCAAGCCCAACGGCAGGCTCTCAATTTAGAAAGATAGAGCCATAGCCGGACCCTAGCCTTGCAATGGTAATCCTTCAAGGCACTGCATATGGGATTGCATGGGTGTATATCCTGGTTGGCAAAGCGGTATTCCCTTGCTGTAAAGGAATGGCCGGGAAAGCTAAGATCAGCCAGTTGTTAAAATAAGTGAGCTCTCTGAAGCTGATACATTTACGCTGAACACTGCTGAACATCACTGTTCAACTATGCAGCGATAGCATTCTGTTTGTTTCCAACCAGAATGGCGGTATCCCGCAAAGCTTTGAGTAGAATACCCAAAGCGCAGTTTCCGTGTCGTCTTACTACCAATTTTCTGCTTTGCTTTGGCTACCATGTTGGCAGACTCGAAAGTAAACAGAAAGATCAACTGGTAGTAATCCGTACTGAACATATTATACATTATTTTCAGTATAGTTGAGCTTATTATTGACTAGAGTCATGCTCTCCTTTCGACGGTTTGAGCGTGTGGCTGAGGTGAATCGCTGCTCATTTGGCCTGAAGAAGTTGGCCCGGAGAACGCTGCATGTCCCGTTTTGTGTTCGGCTCGGAGGAACTTGCGCCACTGCTCAGGCAGCAAGGTTGGCGGTTTACCACTGGATATCTGCACATTCACCTCAAGGGACTGGATCCCTCTGAGGGTGCGGAACCCTGGGTGTTGACCTACTACCACGGCAGGCTGCTTTTTTCTGCCGATCAACCCCTCAACACGCAAATCCTGCTGAAACGACTCTCCCGCTTTATTCCTCGCCTCAACTTGGAATGGCCACAGCGGGCCATCTCGGTGGTGCAAGAGCGCTTGATGAAAGACCATTCCTTACCTGAGCTGCTGGAGGCTATCACGCAATTGGGCCTGCTCAAGCCGGGGGAGCTGGAAGATGCCCTGTGGCTCAACCTGCTTACCGATTTCGACCGCTACCTATTCGAACGGGCAGGCACCTGTTACTTTGAGGTGCAGGAGCAGGTCGCCCAAGAGGCCCCCATTGGCGGGTTTGAGTTGGAGCCGCTGCTGCAAGAAGCCGCCCGGCGCCACGATCGCTGGGCAGATTTGAAGGTGGCGATCCCAACCCTGTTGGCGGTGCCGGTGGTCAATTGGGAACGGGTCAACCGCTACCGCATCACCGATGAGCAACGACAGAAGCTCCACACCCTCACCAAAGATGGCCAGTCGCTGGAAGCAATCGCCAAGAAGCTGTGCCGGGATCGGCTGGAGGTGGCCAATCTCTTTGCCTCCTGGGCGAAAAAAGGTTTGGTCAGCCTACAAACACCCCAAGAGCTGCTGCAGACCAAGCGCCACAACCCGATAACCATCTTGGCGGTGGACGACAGCGTGGTGATGCAGGAAATCCTACGGCAGTATTTGCCCAACTATCAGGTGATTACAACGGGCAACCCTGCCGAGGTGCTTCCTTTGTTGTTTCAGCATCGGCCCCACCTGTTGTTGATGGATATCGCCATGCCGGGGATCGATGGTCTAGAGCTTTGCCGCATTGTGCGCAGCTTAGAAGAGTTTAAGTCCCTTCCCATCCTGATGGTTACCGCTCGCGATGGTCTGCTGGCCCGCATCCGCGGCAAATGGTCGGGGGCAACCGCCTACTTGACCAAGCCCTTCAACGAAAGTCAGCTTAATGCAGAGGTGAAGCGGCTTCTGGCCCAACAGCCGCCTGCCCACAGACAAAATCCTCTGTCGGTTCAGGGAGGCAGAACAGGTCATCCTGCCCTGTTTCAGGGATCCCCCCGTTCCCTCGAGGATCAAGCCAAGGCGTAGTGTCCTTCTGAGTTGATCCCCGTCGCCATTGGCTTTCCTGTCAAAATCAACAAAGGTTTTATGTTAGATAAGAAGTCAACTCAAGAGACCATAACTTGTCTGGGCTGACTGCTAATGTCAATGGATTGATAGCTCATTAGGACATGCCCAAAAGAGAAAAATAGGTTGCCGGGGATTTCAGAAACAAGAGACGAAGTAAGCATCCCATACACTGAAAACTTATCCGATCAACCTTCCTCATTGTCATCACGACCGGCTACTTCAATCTCTCTCAGGAACTGGCTTTTCCCCGCTGGCATTAGAGGTCGTTTAAGCCTTAGAGAAGTCTCACAAGGCTTCTGGCAAAAGAGTCCATACTAAGGGTACCGACAAACAAGCCCTGAAGACATGAAAAAAGATCGAACAGGGTTCAGCAGGCACTTCTGAAGGCAAACCAGAAATATTAAACGCTGTCGTGGATCCCGGCAAGATCAATGAGAGGGAGAAATCAAGCAGAAATTGCTCAGGATCCATGGACAGGGAGCCCAAGAATACGTAAAATCGAGTAAAGAATGTAAAGAAAACGCCACACTTCTCCAATTGGTCCCGATCCCCAAGGAGCATTATGCTGCGACTGGAACACATTAGCAAAATCTATCCCACCGGTGAGGTGCTCAAGGATGTGAACTGGGAAGTTAAGCCTGGGGATCGCGTCGGCCTAGTGGGAGTAAACGGGGCCGGAAAGACCACCCAGCTCAAGATTATCTGCGGGCAAGAAGAACCGACCAGCGGCGAGGTGATCCGCCCCGCCAACCTGCGCATCGCCTATCTCACCCAAGAATTTGGAGTGGATCCCGCCCGAACGGTGCGAGAAGAGTTCTGGACAGTCTTTCAAGAGGAAAACCGCATTCACCAAGAAATTGCCCAAATCACCCAACAGATGGAGCAGGCGGACGCGGACACGTTGGAAACCCTTTTGCGCCGTCTAGATCGTCTACAGCGCCAATTTGAGAGTTTACATGGCTATGAACTGGAGGCGCGTATTGAGAAAATCCTGCCGGAAATGGGGTTTGAGCCGGAGGACGGGGATCGGTTGGTGAGCGCCTTCAGCGGCGGCTGGCAGATGCGCATCAGCCTGGGGAAAATCCTGCTGCAAAAACCCGATTTGATGTTGCTAGACGAGCCGACCAACCACCTAGACTTGGAGACCATTGAGTGGCTGGAAAACTACCTCAAGAGCTTGACGATCCCCATGGTGATTGTTTCTCATGATCGAGAGTTTTTGGATCGGCTTTGCACCCAAATTGTGGAGACGGAGCGAGGAGTTTCTACGACATACTTGGGTAACTATTCTCAATACCTACTCCAAAAAGCTGAACGGCGAGAGGCACAACAAGCTGCCTACGAACGTCAGCAAAAGGAAATTGAAAGGCAACAAACCTTCATCGATCGCTTCCGGGCCAGTGCCACCCGCAGCACTCAGGCCAAAAGCCGCGAAAAACAACTGGAAAAGATCGAGCGGGTCGAAGCGCCCATTGGCGACGTGCGTACCCTCAAGTTTCGCTTTCCCCCTGCTCCCCGCAGTGGTCGCGAGGTGGTGAAGATCGAGAATTTGACGCACATTTATGGAGATAAGATTTTGTTTTTGGGTGCGGAGCTGTTGATCGAGCGTGGGGATCGCGTCGCCTTTCTGGGGCCCAATGGGGCAGGAAAATCCACTCTGCTGCGTCTTATCACCGGCCTAGAGCAACCTACCGAGGGATCTGTGAAATTGGGAGCACACAATGTGATCCCTGCCTACTTCGAGCAAAATCAAGCAGAGGCTTTGGATCTGAGCAAAACCGTCTTGGACACCATCCATGACGAAGTGCCCGACTGGAAAAACGAAGAAGTGCGCACGCTGTTGGGTCGCTTTTTGTTCAGCGGCGACGCCGTTTTTAAGAAAGTAGCGGCTTTGAGCGGGGGAGAAAAAGCCCGCTTGGCGTTGGCGAAAATGCTACTTCAGCCGGCCAACCTACTGATTTTGGATGAGCCCACCAACCACTTAGATATCCCGGCCAAAGAGATGCTGGAAGAAGCTTTACAGCATTACGATGGCACGGTGATCCTTGTTTCTCACGACCGCTACTTTATCTCAAAAGTGGCCAACAAGATTGTAGAGATTCGCAACGGAGAGTTGGTCGCCTACCAGGGCAACTATCACTACTATCTAGAAAAGATCGCTGAAGAGAAAGAGAAAGCCCGACAAGAGCGAATCGCTGCCGAAAAACGAGCCAAAGAGCGAGAAAAACAGAAAGCCAAAAAGGCAGCCGGCAAAACCTAAGGAGCCAAAGCAATGTTTACGGGCCTGATTCGAAGTTTGGGCACAGCCCAGTTGATCAATTCTTCACAGCTACGGGTTACCTGTCCCCGGTTGCAACCTCAGTTGGCCTATGGAGATAGCGTGGCGGTGGACGGCCTTTGCCTGACGGTGGTGGAGATTCTGCCCGATGGATTTTTGGCCGATGTTTCGCCGGAAACCCTGCGGCGCTCGACTTGGGGCCAGGGATCCCTCGGCCCGCGCACAGTCAACCTGGAACCGGCGCTGCGGGTAGGAGACAAGTTAGGGGGGCATTTTGTCAGCGGCCATATCGATGGGGTGGGGCAACTGTGGGATCAAGCCGCCACTGGCAACGCCTGGGAGCTGAGCTTCAAGGTTCCTGAAGAGATCGGGCGTTACATCGTACCCAAGGGCAGCGTGGCGGTGAATGGGGTGAGCTTGACCATTGCTGAGGTGCGCCAAGGGGGCTGCTGGTTCAAGGTGGCTGTGATCCCCCAAACCTACCGCGAGACCAACCTTTCTCAGCTCCAAGTTGGGGATCCCGTCAACATAGAGGCGGATATTTTGGGCAAGTATGTGGAAAAATTGCTGGGCTTGCTGCCCCCCGAGAGCAGCGTTTCTCTGGAGTTTCTGGCCGAGCATGGCTATATCTAGGTACCTTTCCCATGATCCACCCCGAGGAAGTTGAGCGCCTGCGCGGCGTAAATGTTTATCTCATTGGGATGATGGGCAGCGGCAAATCCACCGTGGGAGCGGAGCTGGCAGCCCAGTTGCGCTTTCAATTTTTCGACACCGATGGTCTGGTGGAGCAGGTGGGGGGTTCTTCCATCGCTCAGATCTTCGCCGAGCATGGGGAAGCCTACTTCCGGGATCTGGAGACGCAGGTGTTGGCCCAGTTGAGCAGCTACACCCGGTTGGTGATCGCCACAGGCGGCGGCGTTGTGTTGCGCCCCAAAAATTGGAGCTACTTGCACCATGGCCTCACCGTTTGGCTGGATGCGACCCCCGAGCTGATTTGGCAGCGGCTCAAGCGGGATCCCGGCCAACGCCCCCTGCTGCAAACCCCCGACCCCCAAGCTGCCCTGTACAAGCTGATGCAAGAGCGAGAGCCGTTCTACGCCCAAGCCGATGTGCGGGTGCCCATCCGGTCAGAAACTAGCCCGCCCCGGTTGGTTGAACAGATCTGGCAAGCCATTCGCGCCCGCTTGCGAGATGGGATCCCCTCCTAGCCACCTCATGCCCATTACAAAAAACAAAAAGGGATCCCTTGGGGGATCCCTGAACTCTTCAATACTCAAGTGGATTACTTAAGATTCGCCGGGAGCGGATCCCTGACGCAGCCAGGGTAGCTTCCTTTAGAGCGCATTGCCGCGGGGGAGGACTTCTTCAGGGAACTCAAAGCGCTCATGGGGCTGGTCCTGCGGCGCCATCCAGGCCCGAATCCCCTCGTTCAGCAAAATGTTCTTCGTGTAAAACGTCTCAAACTCAGGGTCTTCTGCCGCCCG
>NZ_JBSSCV010000025.1:0-48241 GCF_054060065.1 Thermostichus sp. MS-CIW-37
TCTTCTGCCATTTGTTTTCATCTAAAAAAACCAACTTCATCCTCTTTCCTCTATAAATTATTCTCTCTATCCTAACATAAGATCAACACGACCTAAGAAAGTCTGTATTGCTTTGTACAGATCTAGGCGGATTTTTGGAGGATCCACGCCGCTGCCTGCTCGCCGCTGCGGAGAGCCCCCTCGAGGCTGCTCTGGTGGGTGTATTCCCCGGCCCAAAGGAGGCCCGGCAGGCCGCTAAAGGTGGGAACCAGATGCTGCTGAAAGCCGGGGGGTTGTACAAACTGGGCAAAAGGGATCCGGTATACCCGCAACAGGCGAAATTGCTCTAGGGGAGCTTTCGGGAAGTAAGTTTGCAGCTCGGCCCGGCAGGCTTGGGCCAGTTCCTCGTCACCTAAGGGGGGATCCCCCAGCACCACCACAGAGTACAGGTGTTGGCCGGGGGGAGCCAGTGCCGGGCTGATGTGGGTGAGCTGAACCCAATGGTTGATCCAGCCCTGGCCGGTGGCGTTGAGGTGCAAATAGCCACCACGAGTGAGGGAAAAGGGGGCGCAGAAGTAGAGGCAGGTCACCGCTCGCCCCTGGGTGGGAATGGGGGTGGGGGCTTGAGGGCACAGCTCCGCCTGCCAGGCCCGTGCCTGAGGGGCATCAGTAGCACAAACTACCCACTCGGCAGGGATCTCTTCACCCTTGGCGGTGCGGATCCCGCACACTTTCCCGTCTTCTGCCAGGATGCACTCCACCGGGGTTTGGTAGCGAATCTGTTCGGGGGACAGGTGACCGGCCAGTTGTCGGGCCAGTTCTCCCATGCCCAAGGCCGGGGTGACAATGGATCCCTCGGCCATCATCTTGAAATAAAAGGCAAAGAGGCGGGCGCTACTGCCCAGATCCGGATCTAGAAGGATCCCGCGGAAAAAGGGGTAGAAAAAGTGCTGGCAGATCTGTTGGGAAAAGCCGTACTGCTCCAGAAACTCCCGCAGCGAGCAATCGGATCCCCCTAGCCCTTCTTGAAAAACCTGCTCCGGGCTGCGGCGCGCCAGCTCGGATCGCAATTGCAGCACCTTGAGCTTGTCCCCAAAGCTGGCCAAGGGGTTGAGCAAAGAGGGGAGAAGGCTGGACAGATCCCGTAGGGGATCCCCCAACAGCCAGCAGCGACCGGGTTGAGCCAAAATAGCGCCGGGCCGGTAGGGACGGGGATCGAGCTTGCCCAGATCCAAATGCTGTCGCACTTTGGGATAGGCGGTGAACAGCACCTGAAAACCGCGATCCAGGCGAAAGCCATCCACCTTGTCGGTACGCACCCGCCCCCCAGGGCCGTCGCTTTTTTCCAGAACCAGGACATCCCTCCACCCCGCCTGGCTCAGCACTTTGGCGCAAGCCAAGCCGGCCAGCCCCGCCCCAATGATGACAACTTTGCCCATGCTGATACATTTACGCTGAACACTGCTGAACATCACTGTTCAACTATGCAGCGATAGCATTCTGTTTGTTTCCATTCGCGTTAGCGGGACGGAGTCCAAACAGAATGGCGGTATCCCGCAAAGCTTTGAGTAGAATACCCAAAGCGCAGTTTCCGTGTCGTCTTACTACCAATTTTCTGCTTTGCTTTGGCTACCATGTTGGCAGACTCGAAAGTAAACAGAAAGATCAACTGGTAGTAATCCGTACTGAACATATTATACATTATTTTCAGTATAGTTGAGCTTATTATTGACTAGAGTCATGCTCTGCCGGGATCCCTTCTTCGTCGAGTATTTTATCTGCTTGGATCCCACTAGGGCTGAGCTGGGTCGGCTGGCCCCCAAATGCGAATTGAGCCATCGGCGCCACCACTGAGAAGGGTCTGCCCATATCGCTGCGCGACGCTTCCGCGACCGGGGCCAAACAGCAAGACGCTCACCATCCAAGTCTGGCCGCCCAGGGTGCGCAACTGTTCTCCGCTGCGCAGATCCCAGAGCTTGATCTGGTGAGCGCGGTAATCGGTGCCGCTGGCGAGCAAGCGGCCATCGGAGCTGAGGGCAAGGGCGGCCAAGCCGGCAAACGGCTGCGGCAAGGTACGCTCTAGGGCTCCCACGCCCAGGTTCCAGACCAAGATGCCACCGGTACTGCCGGCAAGCAAATAGCGGCCATCTGGGCTCAGAAGCACCTGCTCGATGGGGTAGTCGGCCTTTAGGGTTTCCAGCAAGGCCCCGCTGCCAGGATCCCAAAGGTGAACGGTGGGATCTCCATTGGCGGCCACCAAGATCCAAGGGGGGATCCCTTCAGATTGGTGGGAAGTATTCATACGGGTAGGTCTTGGGCCAAAGGCCACTGCTGTAATGCCAGCCCTCTGAGGGGTCTCCTGGGCGGCAGCAGTGGGAGGCGCCAGGGTGCGGATCAACTGGCCGTTGTCGGCCTGCCAAAGGCGGATGGTGCGGTCGGCGCTGCCACTGGCAATCCAACGACCATCGGGGCTAATGGCGACACTGTTGATCAACCCGGTGTGCCCTTGCAACTGCAGCCGCGCCAGCACATCCCCAGGCGAGAGAGCCGGATCCCCCAGGGTCGCCAGATCCCAGACCCGTACCGTCTTGTCTGCCCCCCCACTCACCAAAAAGGTACCATCTGGGCTGATGGCCAGTGCCTCAACGGATCCCTCGTGGCCTGCCCAGCTCTGGAGCAGTTGGCCAGCCTGGGGATCCCAAAGCCGGATCACGCCGTCGTCTCCCCCGGCAGCAAGGAGATTTCCATCCGGGCTGATGGCCAGAGCAGTGACGGCGACAGGGCCTTCCAGCGTAGCCTTGAGCTGCAAAGACTTGGCCCAGTCTGCCGGGTCGTTATCGCTACGCGACGCTTCCGCGACCGTGACGGCGGTGGGGACGGAGGCATGAGAACCGTTCTCGCGAGTGGGACGGAGTCCCAGGCCGTTGCGCTTTGCCGGGCCAGAGGATCCCGTTCTCGTGAGGGGGACAGAATCCTTGGGCTCCCCCCGCAGGTCAAGGTTCGCCCTCATCTGCCATACCCCTGCCACCGTCAACGCCAGCAAAGCCGCCAAGCTGCCCCCTGCCCAAACCGGTGGGATCCGGGGACGCGCCCGCAGCGATACCGGAGAACGCGGTGGGGTGGTTGGCTCCTGTAAGGGCTCGGCGGCGACAGGGCTGGGCTGGGACAGGAGTTCGGCGGCAGGGGGGCTCTCGGCGGGGGGCAAAGCCTGCAAAGCGGCCAGAGCTGCTGTTGCTGAAGGAAAGCACTGTTGTGGGTTGCAGCTCACCAAACGATCCAGAAAAGCAGCAAAAGGAGCGCTAGTAGAGGCCAGATCGTGCCAGCGCAACTCCCCCGTCAACGGATCGCGAAACAACTTCTGGGGCGGGATCCCGCAGAGGGCCTGCAGGGCGATCAGCCCAAGAGCATGGAGGTCGCCGCAACGCCTGGAGCCAGGAGGGTTCTCGGAGCCAGAGCCGGAAAAGGCCCCAACTCCCCACCCCAACAACACCCATCGGCCATCCGGCTGACGGTAGATCAAGCGAGAGGGCTGCAGGTTGCAGCAGCTCACCCCTTCCCCATTCAGGAAGGCCAAGGTTTGTAGCACATCTTGCAACAAGGCTCGTACCTCAGCCTCTGTCCAGTCGTGCCCCCAATGGCAGTGCATTTGGCGGGACGGAGTCGTTAGCTGGCCCCTCTCGGTTGCGTTACCTAGCAATAGGGCTTGTTCCAGGGTGGGCCCTTCAACCCATTCTTCCACCCAATAAAACTCCCCCTCTTGCTCAAAGCAGGCCAACAGGCGGGTAATACCTTCGTGGGATCCCAAGTGTTCCCGCAGGGCCGCTTCTTGTTGAAAGAGATGCCGCAGCGAGGCGGAGTCCTCACCCCGTTCGCGGTGCAGAGCACTTTGGCCGGGCTGCCAGCGCCTGATCACCACCCGAAGCCGCTCAGGGTGATGGCCATCTTGTGCCAAGTAGGTCTGTCCGCTGGATCCCAGTGCTTCCAAGATCTGATAGCGGCCACCCAGGGTCTGCCCTACCATGGGGAGAGTGCGAACCTTTTCCTTCCGACCCATCATGCCATAGCGACGTGAGACTCAGGCTAACCGTTCGCGGTGCGGAGCACTTTGGGCCGCTTTCGGTCAACTCTCTCCCTGAAGTTGAGAGCAGGCTGAGTTGCTCAGCGACCTGGAGGATGTTGTTGCAAAACCTGCTTCAAATATCGCCCTGTATGGGATCCGGGGTGCTCAGCCACCTGTTCTGGAGTGCCAACGGCGATGATCTGGCCGCCGCGGTCGCCGCCCTCTGGCCCCAAGTCAATAATCCAATCAGCACAGCGGAGAATGTCCAGGTTATGCTCGATCACCAGCACGGTGTTGCCTGTATCCACCAGCCGTTGCAGGACGTTCAAGAGCTTGTGGACATCGTAAAAAGACAAGCCGGTGGAAGGCTCATCCAACAGATAGAGGGTTTTGCCGGTGGAGCGGCGGGCCAGTTCTGCGGCCAACTTGACCCGTTGCGCTTCCCCACCGGAGAGGGTCGGGGCTGGCTGGCCCAGCTTGATGTAATCGAGGCCCACATCGGCCAGAGTCTGCAGGATCTTGGCGGCGGGGGGCAGAGCCGAGAAAAAATCCAGCGCCTCCCCCACCGTCATATCCAGGACTTCGGCGATGTTTTTGCCCTTGTACTTGACCTGGAGGGTCTCGCGGCTGTAGCGCTTGCCGCCGCAGACTTCGCAGGTAACATACACATCGGGCAGGAAATTCATCTCAATCACGTTCACCCCTTGCCCTTTGCAGGCTTCGCAGCGCCCTCCCTTGACGTTGAAGGAGAAGTGGCCAGCTTGATAGCCTCTGGCTTTGGCGTCCCGAGTCTGGGCAAAGGCTTGGCGGATGGGATCAAACAGACCCGTGTAGGTGGCAGGGTTGGAGCGAGGAGTGCGGCCAATGGGGGATTGGTCGATGACAATAACCTTGTCGATGTGTTCAATGCCGTGTAACTCCCCCATTTCCGCCGGCTTGGGCACCTTCTGGCCAAGGTAGTGCTGCAGGGCAGGGTAGAGCAACTCGTTGACCAAGGTGGACTTGCCGGAGCCGGAGACCCCCGTAACACAGACTAGTTTGCCGAGCGGGATCTCCACATCGATGTGCTTGAGGTTGTTTTTGTGGGCATTGGTGAGCTTGAGGGCAACCCCTTTCCCCGGTCGGCGCTGGGCAGGGGTAGGGATCCGCCTCCGCCCCGAAAGGTAAGCTCCGGTCATGGAGCGATCGCAGGCCAGGATGTTGGCTAGAGACCCTTGGGCCACCACTTCTCCCCCGTGAATGCCAGCTCCAGGGCCGATGTCCACGATGTGGTCGGCGGCGCGGATGGTTTCTTCGTCGTGTTCCACCACGATTAGGGTGTTGCCCAGATCCCGTAGGCGAAACAGGGTCTGCAAAAGGCGGTGGTTATCCCGTTGGTGCAAGCCAATGGAGGGTTCGTCTAGCACGTAGAGCACGCCCGTCAGGCCAGAGCCAATCTGGCTAGCCAGCCGGATCCGCTGCGCTTCACCCCCCGAAAGGGTCATGGCCGGGCGGGCCAAGGTGAGGTAGTCAAGGCCCACATCGATTAAAAACTGCAGCCGGGTTTTGATCTCCCGCAGCACCAGCTCGGCAATCTGCGCCTGGCGAGGGGTGAGCTTCAAATGCTCTAAGCGGTGTAGGCACTCCCGGATAGAGACCTCGGTGAGATCGGTGATACGGTAGCCGCCGACGCGCACTGCCAGGGCCTCAGGGCGAAGGCGAGCCCCCCCACAGGCCGCACAGGGGCGGTAGGTGAGGTAGGTTTCCAGCTTTTGCCGGTAGGTCTCGGAGGTGGTTTCTTGGTAGTGCCGCTGCAACTGCGGGATCACCCCTTCGTAGCGACGGTAGTAGCCCCGGCCCCGGTAGGGGGATTCTGCCTCAACGTAGATCTCCTGGTCGGTGCCGTAGAGGAGGATTTGCTGCTGCTCGGGCGTGAGGTCGCACCAGCGGCTGCTGAGGTCAAAGCCAAAGGCCCTGGCGACCCCTGCCAGCAACGCCAGGTAGTAGGGGTTCTCCCGCTCGGCCCAAGGTGCGATGGCCGCGTAGAGGGGAAGTTTGGGATCGGGCACAATGCGGTCGGGGTCGAAGATGGGCTCAAAGCCCAAGCCGTGACAGACAGGACAGGCGCCAACGGGCGAGTTGAAGGAAAATAGCCGCGGCGACAGCTCGCTCAGCACCGAGCCATGTTCGGGGCAGGCAAATTGCTCAGAGAAGATCAGCTCCGTCGGCTTGCCGTTGAGGTACTGCCCCGCCACCTCGGCTACTTTTTGCAACAGATGTTCCCGCTCCTCCTCGCGGGGCAAGAGCTCCACTACCGCCAGTCCCCCCGACTGGCGCAGACAGGTGGTCAGGGAATCGGCCAGCCGCTCTGCCATGTCGGGGCCCTTGACCAGCCGATCCACCACCACCTCGATAGTGTGGGTCTTGTTTTTGTCCAAGGTGATCTCTTCGCTGAGATCCCATACCTGGCCGTCGATGCGCACGCGCACAAACCCTTGCTGGCGCAAGCTTTGCAACAGGTTGGCATGGGTGCCCCTTTTCCCCTTCACCACCGGCGAGAGCAACTGAAACCGCGTCCGATCCGGCAGAGCCATGATCTGATCCACAATTTGATCCACCGTCTGGGGGGCGATCACCCGGTTGCAATGGGGGCAGTGCGGGATCCCAGCTCGCCCATACAGAAGCCGCAGGTAGTCGTAGATTTCGGTAACGGTGCCAACCGTCGAGCGGGGGTTGTGGCTGGTGGACTTTTGATCGATGGAGATGGCCGGACTCAGCCCTTCGATGCGATCCACATCCGGCTTATCCAGTTGCCCCAAAAACTGCCGCGCATAGGCACTGAGGGATTCCACATAGCGCCGCTGCCCTTCGGCAAAAATGGTGTCAAAGGCCAAAGAAGATTTGCCAGAGCCGGAGACGCCGGTGAACACCACCAGGCGATCCCGCGGGATCCGCAGGTTGACATTTTTGAGGTTGTGCTGCCGCGCCCCCACCACATGAATTTCGTTTTGGCTGGACATCTCACCACCTTTTCGCGCAGCGTGTCACAGGCATCCCGTCGAGACCGGCGAGTAACAAAATCTTAACGATTCTTAGTTAACGATTCTAATGCTCTTCGCTTTGTCCAAAAGGGGATCCCAGGGAGGGCAAACCGGTAGCAAAAAAGACTTGGCTATGCTGGAAAGGATTGAATCCCAAGGGCCATGACCTGGACACTGCCATCCGTTCAAAAGGTGTTTGTTTACCTGTTGGTGGGGATTGCCTTCACGGCTCTTTGTCTGGGGGATCAGGCTCTGTCGCCACCGGTCATTGCCGTTTGCTTGGCCGCAGGGGCCTGCAGTTGGTTTTGGGAGCCGCCAAGGATTGCTTTTGCCCGCTATGCCCCCCTGTGGATGCCCCTGACGGTGGCGGTGTTGCTCAGCCTGCTGGCTTTGGTCATCTCCGGGATCCTTGCCTTTTCCGATGGGGCCATTGGCTTGGTGCTTTACCTAACGGGGGCCAAGCTGTTTCAGCGGGAACGGGCGGCGGATCACATCCAGTTGGCGGTGCTGTCTCTGCTGCTGATGGCCATTGCCACCCTGTTCAACGAAGACATCAGCTTTGGGCTGCTGTTTTTGCTGTACGTGGGGGTAGGGCTAATCAACCTCACCCTTTACCACCTGCGCCTGCAAGCAGAGCAGCACCCGCAGGCAGCCAGCCAAACCCGTGGCATCAACCTCAACTTTTTGGGCTTTCTCGGATCCCTGGCTTTGCTGGCGGTGATCCTGTCCGTGGCTTTGTTTTTCTTGTTCCCGCGGGTCAGTTTAGGAGTTCTGGGTCGCCAGGCCCGCTCGCCGGTGATGACCACTGGCTTTGCCGAGGAAGTCAGCCTGGGAGCATTCGGCACCCTCAAAACCGATAACACCGTTGTCATGCGGGTGGAATTTCCGGCAGGGGTGCCGCCCCGTGTGGAGTCCCTCTACTGGCGCGGGATCAGCTTCGATCGCTACGATGGACGGGCCTGGTCGCGAACGCTAGACCGCTTCATCCCCATTTTCCCCAACGCAGCAGGGGTATTTGATCTCTCTGCCTCCAGCTTGATCCCCACTGCTCCCGACCTGCTGCTTCTCCCCTTGGAGCAGCTTATCTATCTGGAGCCGCTGGTCACCAACACCGTTTTTGGGGTGGCCCCGCTGGTGGAGATGGAATGGCTGGAGCGGGGCGGAGCAGCGACGGTGCAACAAGCTTGGCAACGGCAGAATCGCCGCCTCATCCTGAGCGAGACCGGAGATGTTGGCCATTCTCTGCCTCGGCAGGTGCCCCATCTTTACCGCGCCCGGAGCCGGATCTCAAGGGAGTTAAGCCCGCGCTTGCGCCGGCTAGGCCACGCGGAGCTGTTCAGTGCTCTCGACCCAGTCCAACAGGCAGCCTATCTGCAGTTGCCAGCAGACCTGGATCCGCGCATTCCCGCCTTGGCTGAAGACGTTACCGCTGGGATCCCCGATGTCTTTGGCAAGGTGACGGCTTTGCAGAACTACCTGCTGGAGAACTACGCCTATACCACCGATCTGCCGGATCCCGGCCCTGAACCGCCTTTGGAAGCCTTTCTGTTCACCCATCGGCGGGGCCACTGCGAATATTTCGCCACAGCCCTGACGATACTGGCCCGCAGCATTGGCATCCCGGCCCGGATGGTGAATGGCTTTTTGGGCGGGCGCTGGGTGGCGCAGGAAAATTATCTGGCAGTACGCAATGCCGACGCCCATTCCTGGACGGAGATCCCCTTTGGCTCCTACGGGTGGATCATTTTCGATGCCACACCGGCAGAGGCCAATGTCAGCCGGCGGGAAACCTGGTGGGATCCCCTTCAAGATTTCTACGACAGCTTGCGCTTCCGCTGGTTTAAGTACGTCATCCAGTACGACCTATCCACCCAGCGGCAGATCTGGCGGCAGATCCAGGAGCTGGCCAGCCGCGTAACTGCTCCCCAGGAGCTGGAGGATGTCATCACTGCCTTCCGTCGTAGCCTGGTGGGTTGGGGGCAAACGCTGCAGCAGAATGGCCTGCCGGTGTTGGGGGTGGTGGTGATCACCGGCTCTACGGCCTATTGGGGCCGCCGCCGCCGCTATCAGGCCGTGCGCTGGCAGGATGGGGGGTGGATTCTCCTAGCCACTGCCGCCAATGGGGTGGTGATGGGATCCCTGTGGCAGCCTCCGCCCCCCTGGCCCACCTGGATGGTTGGCCTCTTGCTACCGAGTCTGGCCTTTGCTGGGATGCGCTGGATCCCGGCGGCTCTACCCAAGTCGCAGCAGCGCCGCCAGCTTATCTCAAGGCTTTATCTGCAACTGCGGGATCTGGCGACGGCGGTGGGGATCCCAGCCCACCTAGGCCCTGAGGCCTGCCTGGAACACTTGCGCCACTCCGACTTACCACAAGCCCAGTTGGCCATCCGGTTCTTGGAGCGCTACCTGGAGGTGCGCTTCGGTGGGATCCCGCTGGAAGCCGGGGAACTGCAGCGTTGGCAACACCACCTTAGACAGCTTAGGCGGTCCTGGCAGGCCAAGAGTTCGACGCCTGCTCCCAAAAGAACAGCTTGACTGGAAGACGGCTATAAAGCTCTACGAGAAGCCTTGACGTTATGAGGCAGTTAAGAGATAGTTAACTCTAGGTATAGACCTCGCAACCTGCCCCGGCCAAGTAGGAGACCTGAGAGGCGGATTGTCGCTGCAGGTAAGTTCTGCAGGAGCATTTGTGCGCGCTCTTGCTAACTGTTCAAGGCTGTGTTACTTTCCTTGACGTTCAGCTTTGAACGAGCAGGAGGGTGCTGGCTATGCGTAGCTATTCTTTGAGGGCGGCTTTGGCTGCAACTTTGTGTCTGCTGTCCTCGTCAGTTTTTTCCTCTAGTGTGGCTCAAGCGGCGCCTAAGCCAACCGGCAACGGTGCAATCTTCTTTCACCCAGATGGAACCTCAGCTTCCCACTGGGACATCACACGCATTCTCCACTACGGCCCCGATGGCTTTCTGAACTGGGATCGTCTTCCCGTGATTACCACCTATCGCGGGCACCATTTCGACCAGCTTGGGGGAACTTCCAACGCCGGAGCGGTGACCCATGCCACAGGAACTCGTGCCCACGCCAAGAGCTTTGGGTTGGATCCGGACGGCAAGGAGTATCCTTCTGCCAACGGCACCCTGAACACGATCATGGAAGATGCTGTGGCGGCAGGCTTGGGTACGGCTCTGGTGCAAACGGGATCCATCATTGAGCCGGGGACGGCTGCCTTCGTTGCCAAAGCTGCCAAGCGCAGCGACTATGAGGAGATTGCCCTGCAGGTGGTGGAGTCAGGGGTAGACATCATCCTCGGCGCTGGCGAGGAATGGCTGCTGCCGGAAGGTGTCCAGGGCCGCTTTGGCCAAGGGAAGCGCAAGGATGGCCGCAACCTGATTGAGGAGGCCAAGAAAAAGGGGTACGCCGTTGTCTACACCCGCGACGAGCTGCTCAAGCTGCCGGCAGATGTCTCCAAGGTTTTGGGGGTGTTCAACGTCGAGGACACCTTCTACGACAAGCCTGAAGAAGAGTTGCGGAAAGAAAACTTGCCCAACTACATCGCCAGCGCCCCCACCATTGCCGAGATGACCGAATTTGCCCTGGCGCGGATCTCCCGCAATCCTAAGGGCTTCTTCGCCGTCATCGAAGAAGAGGGCACCGACAACATGTGCAATAACCTCAATGCCTCTGGCTGCCTGGAGGCTATGAAGCGGGCCGACGATGCCATCGGGGTGATTCTCAACTTTATCGAGAAGAATCCCAAGACCTTCATGATCACCACCAGCGACAGCAATGCCGGTGGCATGCAGTTGGTGGATGTCGAGTCCGCCGAGGAGCCGCTGCCCCCTACTGACCCCGAAGGCAGTGGTGCCCCCATTGACGGGGTTGACGGCACCGGTAGCAAGCCGTTCATTTCCGCTCCCGACAAAAATGGCAAGCGCTTTCCCTTTGCCGTGGCTTGGGCCAGTAAGGATGACGTGGGCAGCGGCGTCATCGCTCGCGCTGCGGGCTTGAATGCCCAAGAGCTGGTGCCGACCACCGGGATCCTGAACACGGACATTTATCGGATTCTCTACTTCGTGCTCTTCGGGGAGCGCATCCCCAGCGAGCTGAAGCCCTAGTGCTGCAGTTACCTGCTTTGGACGGGCATTTGCCTTAAGCTCTGGTAGCCACGGGGGATCCATTGGATCCCCTTTTTTTACGAGACTACACAACGCTTGGATTTCTATGATCGTTTGATCGTTGAACAGACTTGGAGTACCCCTGCTGCACCGCCTGGTAGCGCCGTTTGAACTCCTGCTGCTGCACCTTGTGATCCACGATGGGATCCGGATAGCCACAACTTCGCCGTTCCCGCAAAGCCCAGGCTCCCTTGGGGTCATCTCCCACCCACAGCAGAGCAGGCGTATCCAGCCCTGCCAGCTCCGGCAGATAGCGGCGGATGTACTCTCCTTCCGGGTCATAGCGGGCCGCTTGGTTGGCCGGGTTGAAAATGCGCAGGGGCTTGGGATCCGTTCCCACACCGGCGCTCCACTGCCAACCGCCGTTATTGGCCGCCAGATCCCCATCCACCAGCTTTTGCATAAAGTAGCGTTCTCCCCAGCGCCAATCGATGAGCAGATCCTTGGTTAAAAAGCTGGCTACAATCATGCGGCAGCGGTTGTGCATCCAGCCGGTTTCGTTCAGTTGGCGCATGGCCGCATCCACAATGGGGTATCCCGTCTGCCCCGCACACCAAGCCTGAAACCAGTCCTGCCGATTGTCCCACTCCAGTGCATCAAAGGCTCGTCGATAGGCTCCGGTTTCCACGTGGGGCCAGTGGGCCAAGACATGCTTGTAAAACTCTCGCCAGCACAGCTCCTGCCGCCAAGTTTGCAAGCTGCTTTCGGCTTCTTCGCTGCGCACCTCGGCCTCTACTTCTCGCGTGGCCTGCCAAACCTGGCGAATGCCGAGGGTTCCCCAACACAAGTGGGGGCTGAGCAGAGAGGTGCCCTGTTCAGCCGGGAAATCGCGGGATCGCTCATAGTCTAAAATGCGCAACCCCTGACAAAAGTCTTCCAAAAGGGCCTGAGCTGCTGCTTCCCCCGCTGCCGGGATCCGCTGGTCGCAGACAAAGCCCAAATCTGCCAAAGTCGGTAGAGGCTGCGCTTTTAGTCCCGATACCGGCTGCAGACCCTCGGGGGTTGGGTAGGGATCCCGCTTGGGCAAGCTCGCCCACCTGCGCCAGAAGGGAGTGAAGACCGAATAGGGCTCCCCCGCCTGGGTCAACACTTCCCCCGGCCCGTGCAGCAGCATATCTTGGTAGGAGAAGGACTGGATCCCGGCTGCGGCCAAACTGGCCTGCACTCGACTCTCTTGCTGTAGGGCGAACGGCTCCCCATCGGCATTCCAAAACACGGCCCTGGCTCCCAGGTCTGTGGCCAAGCACCGCAACTCCACCGAGGGATCCCCCAGCCGCCAGATCAGTGGGATCCCCATCTGGGCGTAGCGCTCTTGGAGCTCTTGCAGAGCCTGAAGCAAAAAGGCCACCCTAGCTGGGGCCATGTCCGACCGTCTCAGCATCTGCGGGTCGAAAATGAAGACAGGCACCACCTGAGAGCTGCGCTGGGCTGCCTCATGAAGAGCTGTGTTGTCCCCTAACCGCAGATCGCGACGATGCCAAAGCAAAACGGGGGAAGTCATAGGCTGCCAAGCAATGGGATCCCATCTTGGCCGGTTTCCACCGCCTCTTTCAACTCACTCCCCCCAAGGCTGGGAGCCGGGGCGGCCAGAAGCTACATTCTAAAGAACCTTGAAGAACCCTATCAAAGCTCTAGACTGTCGAACACCCGACTGGGACAATAGCGGCAGCGCTCCTCTGGCTTTTGCTGGCCATCGCTGTATCCCATCGCGTAAGCTGTATCCCCCAACATCACCACCAGCTGAGTCAGCTTCAGCGAGAGCAACGGGTCAAGCGGCTCCGTCACATTCAGCATGAACTGCTCAATGGAGCGCCGCAGCGCCTCTGGCGTCTTGATCATCACGTCTCCATCCATCCATCGATGGCTTTAGGTATTCATACTCAAGGCAAGATGGACATGGACTCAGGATAAAGGTGGAAGGAAGAGATGCTCGTAGCATTGGCTACTGTTCTTGGGATCGAGCCGGCAAGGGCTGAGCTCCACACCAGCCAGAGCAGGCTTGCGGATGATGTTAGCCTAGGTATCCAAAAATGGCGACAGCGCGACGAGTGGCACGGGTAGCAGAACTGATCAAACGAGAGGTCAGCCAAATCCTGCTCTCGGAGATCAAAGATGACCGGGTTGGGGCAGGGATGGTCAGCATTGTGGATGTCGAGGTTTCCAATGACCTGCAAAACGCCCGCATCTTCGTCAGCATTTATGGGGATGAGACAGCTCAACACCGAGCTATGGAAGGGCTAGCAGCGGCCACACCCTTTGTGCGGCGGGAAATCGGCCAGCGCCTCAGCCTGCGACGGGTGCCAACAGTGGTGTTTTTGCAGGATCGCTCTTTGGAGCGGGGATCCCGCGTTTTGGCCCTGCTCAACCAACTGAGACCGACCTTTGAGGCCAAGGCCCAGACTGGGGTTGAGGAACCGCTAGAGAACACCGCCGAGGGCGAAGAAAACCCATCGGGCGGTGAATAATTGCACCGATGGCTAAGCAGACCAGATAGAGAGGCCTTTGCTTTGCAGCAATGCGGACAACATGAAAGAAAGATTTTTTACCGTTCGTGTCGCGTAAGCGGGCCCTGAAGTTTTTGGATTTGTTAGGCTTAAGGGAGCTATACAGCCCTTCCCCCGATCGTCTATCCGTACAGGACTCCATGTCTGCGGCACGCTTGCGCAAACCAGAGCGCTCTGCTCCAATGGGCAGCGGCGTTGTTGTGGTCAACCTGCGAAAGGGCTGTAAGGTTGCTGTCCATGCCTTTCCTGCCTTTTCATGGATGTTCAAAGCCCACTGCAACCGGATCCCTCTCTAGGGGGTGCTACTCCACTCCAAGCTCTGCAGGCCCTAAACCAGAGTGTTGCCGAAGCTTTGGTTTCCTGCTTGAAAGGGCAACCCCAACAGGCCACTCAGCACCTTTTGCTGGCTCTGCCGCAGCTCATGGCGGCTCTGGGGGCCTTGAGGCAAAAATCTTCCCTTCGCGTGAGCGGGCCGGAGGCCTTGGCCGAGCCTGCAGGTTGCCCTTCAGCTAGAAATCGCAGGAGCCCCGCACTGTACCCGTAGGGTCAGTGCCGGGAGGAATGCGAGGTTACAATAGAACTATGACCCAAGTCCTGACCGTATCCTGCAAGCTCAAGGCGTCCCAGTCGCAGGCCGCCAAATTGGACGCGACTTTGGAGGCTTTTGGCCAAGCCTTGAACTGGGTCAACCAGAACACGCCGGAGAAAGTCGCCAACGCCGTTAAGCTCCAGTCTCTGTGCTACCGCGAAATCCGTGCCCGGTTCGGCTTATCCAGTAACTTGGCTCAGCAGGTCTGCAGGCGGCTGGCCGGCGCCCGTAAAGTTGCCCAACAGAAAAACCGCCCCGTCAAAGCGTTCAAGGGTGGCTTCGCTACCTACGACGCTCGTATCTTTTCGTTCCGCGAGAAAGACTGGACGGTGTCGCTGACCACGGTGGAGGGTCGGGAGCGCTTTGAGCTGGCGATTGGCCGCTACCAGAGAGAACGGCTGGCGGGCTCCAATCCCAAATCTGCCACTCTGGTCAAGCGTAAAGACGGCTCCTACTCTATTCAGATCTGTGTGGAAACGGAGCCATCCCCACCGCAACGCACGGGTAGAGTGCTGGGGGTGGACTTGGGAAGGACAGATATTGCCCATACGTCAGAGGGGGACAACTGGAATGGACAGCAGTTGAACCGAATCCGAGACCACTACTCCAAGCTGAGGGCGGTACTCCAACGCAAAGCCAGTAAGGGCACACGCAGTTCGCGGCGCAGATGCAGAGAACTGTTGCAACGGCTGTCTGGCAAGGAGAGACGTTTTCAGGCGTGGGTCAATCATCGCATCTCCAAAGCTATTGTCTCTAGGGCAAAGACCACAAACAGCGCTATTGCCCTGGAAGACCTGACAGGGATCCGGAAAAGAGTCAATCAACAGCCGCGCAGCAAAGCCGAGCGGCGCAGGGCCAACAGTTGGGCGTTCTACCAACTACGTCAGTTTCTGGAATACAAGGCGAGGGCTGCAGGGGTTTCTCTGATTCCTGTGCCGCCTGCTTACACGTCGCAGACCTGTCACCGGTGCTTACACATCCACCCTGAGCAGGGTAAGTCCTACCGCAGTGGCAAGTCGTTCAAGTGTGGACACTGTGGATGGGAAGGAGATGCGGATTTGAATGGTGCGAATGTGATTGCGCTTTTGGGGGCTGTCGTAAACCAGCCTAGAGGTTCAGGCCTGTTTTGTTCTCTGGTAGAGCAGAGCAGGCTCAGGGCTACTGAAAGCCCGCTCCGTACCACTTTAGCGGTCGGAGTCGGGTAGTTTACTCGGAGATGCTGCTGTTGCCCTCCAATTCTGCTGATTTGTCCGACCGGCTCTCCAACCCCGTTCACGTAAGCGGGCCGGAGGCCCCAGGCTCTGCCGCCTAGCACCCCCAGCTTCGGTTGCTGCTTTTGCTGTTCAAATCCCCATGGCAGAACCCCAACGGCTACAGAAGCTCTTGGCTCAGCAGGGATTGGCCTCGCGTCGCCAGGTGGAAGCCTGGATCCTGGCCGGGCGCGTTCGGGTCAATGGGAAAGTGGTCACTGAGCTGGGCTCCAAAGCCGACCCAGAGCGGGATTGCATCGAGGTGAATGGGCAAGTGATCCCTTTGGCCAAGGATCCGGCGCGCTATGTTTTGCTCCTGCACAAGCCAGTGGGGGTTTTGTCAACCTGTGCAGATCCTTGGGGACGCAAGACGGTGCTGGATCTGCTCCCCCCATCTTGGAAACGGCAAACCCGCCTCTACCCGGTGGGCCGGCTGGATGCGGACAGCAGTGGCGCTTTGCTGCTCACCAATGATGGCGACTTGACCTTGAAGCTGACCCATCCGCGCTATCATCTGCCCAAAACCTACCGGGTACAGGTACAAGGGCATCCGAGTCAGGCCACTCTGCAACATTGGCGAGACGGAGTAGACTTAGAGGGATACACCACTCTGCCGGCGGAGGTGGAGTTTTGTCCTGCCCCGGATTTCCGGCAAAGGGAGCATCCCAATTGCTCCTGGCTGAGGGTGGTGTTGTTTGAGGGACGCAACCGGCAAATTCGGCGGGTGGCGGAGCGTCTTGGGCATCCGGTGCTCAGCTTACATCGGGAAGCCATTGGCCCACTGGGCTTGGGCAACCTGAAAGCAGGCCAGTTCCGCCAGTTGGATCCCCATGAGCTCCAAGCTTTGCTGGCCCCTCTCACCGGGCACAGCAGCTTATCCTCGCAAGGACTCCGTCCCGCTTACGCGATCGGGAAGCGCCCTCTAAGGCCTCCGGCCCGCTCACGCGATTAGCTCGTCAGAGCCTCTAACTGAGTGCAAACTCTCACAGTAGCCTCCTTTCTTCCGCAGGTGGCCAAATGATGCAAGAGCCAGCACACTCTTTAGAAGCCCTGGGATCCCTGTTGCGGCAAACACGGGAGGCACGGGGACTGACGTTGACAGAAGTAGCTAACGATACCTTCATTCGCTGCCAATATCTGCAGGCGCTGGAGGAAGCTGACTTGAGCCGGTTACCGGAGCCGGTGTATGTGCAAGGGTTTCTCAAGCGCTATGCCGACTATTTGGGGTTGGATGGCGAAACCCTCTCTCGGCGTGCCTCTCCGCTTTTATCGGCCAAAACCCCCCGCGCGCCAGCTCCTCTTGCTGTTGTCGGCCAGCAACCTGCCTTTGCCCTGCGCCCTCTCCACCTTTGGGCTGCTTATGTGGTGCTGATTGTGCTGACGGTGGGGGGATTATCAGCTCTTTTGGAGGGCACAGGCAATCCTTTTGGGCGTTGGCTGGTGAGCCTGCCAACAGTTGGCCGGGAAGGCTCCGGCCAGCAACCGCCTGCTGCCAACTCCCCGGATCCCACTCTGTCGGCAGCTCAGCCCACGGCCCGCCAACTGTTTCCCACCCTCGACCAATGGACGCGCATTCAGGGCGTCTTCCCCGAGGTCTTGGAAGCTCACTCAGGGGGGGCGGGGCGCAAGCCGGTGCGTCTGGATATTCGCGTGGTGGAGCGCCCTTCCTGGTTGCGGGTCATCGCCGATGGGCAAACGGTTTTTGAGGCCACCTTACAACCGGGGGCCGAGTTGAATTGGGAAGCGGAGCAGTCAATCGTGTTGCGTACCGGCAATGCGGGCGGTGTGTTGGTGACCTTTAACGACCGGGAGCTTGGAGTGATGGGCCGATTTGGGGAAGTGAAAGAGCTGATGTTCGAGCCGGGGTTGGATATTCGGTCGCTGCAGTAGGAACCCAGCCAAATGATCATCCCGTTGCGCTTGGCGTTATCGGCGGCAGAGTAGGAGCAATCTCCCACCCTTGGGAGCCAAGCTGCTGCAGCAGGTGCCGGACTTTGTCGATGTCTTTATCGCCTGGCCGACGTTCCACACCACTGGAGAGGTCGATGCCGCTTGGCTGCAGGTGGCTGAGCGCCTGCAGAACATTGTCCGGGTTCAGCCCACCAGCCAGTAGCCAAGGCAAGGGCAGGGAGCGGTGGGCAAGTTCTGACCAATTCAGAGTTCGCCCCGTTCCACCCGCCTGTTGGGGGTGATAAGCATCCAAAAGCAGCATCTCCACACAGTCTCGGTAGAGATTGGCCACTTCCAGATCTTGCGGCTGGCGGACGCGCAGGGCCTTGATGCGGCGGATCCCGGGAAGCCATTTCCCCAATTGCTGACAATCCTGCGGGGATTCTTGGCCATGCAACTGGACAGCCGTGAGGCCCACCGTTTCCACCCAGGCGGCGATGGCGCGGGGATCCTGATCCAGGAAGACCCCCACCTTTTCCACAGGGCCGGGCAGGGATCCCACCCAACGGGCCATTTCCGAGAGGGGCAAATAGCGGGGTGTATTGGGCACCGCAATAAACCCAAGGGCACTCACCCCCAGCGCGGCGATGGCCTCCGCCTGATCCTGACGGGTGATGCCGCAGATTTTGACAAACAACCGGCCCATTGGGAGCACCACCAAAACAATTGGCTGCTGGTTCTTGGATGGTTCTGAGAGCGCTGATACATCTACTTTTGTTCAGGGCGCATTTGCAGAGGATCCGGCTGTTCCGGGTGAAGCTTGTTGATCCGGCGCACCATTTGCCATAGCCGTCCAAAGTTGCGCTGGTTGAAGTGCATCACCAGCCGTGGCAGATGGGCAATATCTTCCTCGGCTTCCTCCGGCAAGGCCCCAGTTTGCTCGATCCGGCCCGAATCGAGAATATCGGCAAACTCTTCGTTTAAGATGTCTAGAGCTTCCGGTGAAAGTTTGGTGTTCAAGCGCAAAACCAGGAGCTCTCGCACGTAGCGATTGCTGTGAAAGACGCGATAAAAATCGACAATCTGCTGACAGGCATCTCCCACATCGTCGGTTAGGGTGTAGAGGAAGAGATCTTCTGGGCTGATCAAGCCGCGACCAAGCAGGTGCTCCCGCACGTATTCGTCCCATTCTTTCCAGTAGCAGCCACCTGTTCTGTCCACCAGCACCAAGGGCATGAGCTTGGTTTTGCCGGTTTGCATCAGGGTTAGGCATTCAAAGGCTTCATCCTGAGTGCCGAAACCGCCGGGAAAAAGCACCAGCGCGTCGGTTTCTTTAACAAAAAAGAGCTTGCGGGAAAAGAAATACTTGAAGTTGATAACCCGATCGCTGGCAGCAATGACGGGATTGGCCATTTGCTCGAAGGGAAGCTGGATGTTGAGCCCAAAAGAGTTCTCCAGCCCTGCCCCTCGATTGCCGGCTTCCATGATGCCGCTGCCGCCCCCCGTCATCACCATGAATCCCCGTTGACTGATGCAGTGGGCAAACAACTGGGCCTGGCGATATTCGGGACTTTCTGGCCCTAGCCGTGCCGACCCGAAAACGGTGATCTTGCGTTGATGAGCGTAGTTTTGGAAGGCGGCAAACCCCTGCTCCAGATCCTCAAGAGTAGCCGCCAAGATCTTGGCATCTAAACGGCTCAGCTCCAGGGATCCCATGCGCTGCAGCGACTGCAAAATACGCAGCCAGGCCGTCCGGTTGGGATGATACTCCAACTGCTTTAGGCGGGTCTCAGCGTTGGAAAAAACTTCTTGCAGAAGGGAAGAAACGGAATCGGTCAAGCTGGGATCCTAAAGTTCTCTGGAATTACTTTAATCAGTTCTCGGCACAAAATGGCAGCTGGGTTCTAATCCAGAACCCAAAAGTTACATTCTGAAACACCCAAGGCATAGCCCTCAGGCTTCGGCAGGTGTGTCGAAGTGCTTTTCCAAAATCGTGGTTAGAGTTGCCTTGGGTACGGCGCCAACCACCACATCCACTTTCTGGCCGCCCTTGAACAACATCAGGGTGGGAATGCTGCGAATACCGTACTGGCTGGCAGTTTGAGGGTTCTCGTCGGTGTTGATTTTTACAACCTTAACTTTGCCAACATACTGCTCAGCTATCTCCTGAACCACAGGAGCCACCATCCGACAGGGGCCACACCAAGGTGCCCAAAAATCAACCAGAACTGGAATATCGCTGCGCAGCACCTCTGCCTCAAAGGTAGCATCAGCGATATCTATTGCTGCAGACATGCTTGGAGAACTCCTGAAACAACACCTGTCATGGTCTCTGATCTTAGCACAGCCCCCAAGCTGCTGGTGACCTCAGCCTGTTCCATTGCTACTACACGGAGCGTTCGCCAAAGGAACTGTCCCTTGGGATCCCGGCCTGAGACCTTCGCTCAGCCAACCGCAGCGCTAGGCAGTTTGGGGACGGCACCGAAAGCATCTGAGCCGTGCTGAAGCAGGCTTCTACGGCATCCATCAAAAGATTTGTCTTGGCAAGGTTCCCGGGATAGTTGAGTGCGTCATGACCAGGCTGCTCCTATCCTATATGGTCACTTTGATTCAAACTAGGACACTGCACCCACACCTAAAACCTTGGTCGCGTCAGCGTTGCGGAGCAATAATGCAAAGGGCTAGAAAGCTTTTCTCAGTAGCCTAGGCGTCTCACCCTAACCTGAAACGACTGTAGTCATTTTAACGAGGAATGAAACTGTTCCATTGGAAGAGGGGTTGAGGATAGTTGTGGAAGCGACGCGGAGTAGTTGGGAAGTGTCTCAGCCTAACTTGAAATGACCATGATCAAGGCATAAACCTTTGTCTAGGTGGTCATGTATGGAACTCCCTTTGAATAAAAGCCAATCTATACCAACCGATCTGGCCAGCTTGGCCTTGGCGAGCCGGGATCCCTCAGACGGCCTTCAGACAAACACCATCGGCTTATGACGGATTTTCTCGAAAGCAGCCGCATCAAAACGGTAGAGGGTTGCCGGTCTGCCTGTTCCTTGGGAACTTTTCTGGCCGGTATCTTGCAAGATACCCAGTTTCAGTAGGCGGGCGCGAAAATTGGAGTAGTCGGAGAACCCCTCGCCCAAAACGGTGCCGTAGAGCTGGTAGACCTCCCCTAGCGTGAAGGTGGCGGGCAAAATGTCAAAGGCAATCGGACTGTACTCCAACTTGGCGCAGAGGCGACGGCGGGCATAGCGGCAAATCTCTTCGTGGTCAAAGGCCAAGGGGGGAATCTGGTCGGCGGGATACCAGGCAATGCCCTCCACTCCGTCCGCCAGCAATTCAGCATCCTGGAACCGCACTAGGGCAAAGTAGCTGACCGACAGGTAGCGCACCCCATAGGCATCCTCGGCCTCGCGGGGATCCCGCTCCGGCCCCCCAAAGGTGTAGAGCTGCTCCAGATAGAGGTTCCTAACACGAATCTTCTCGGCCAAGATGCGATAAGCCGCTGCTTCCAAGGATTCTGAGCGCCGCACCAGCGTTCCCGGCAGAGCCCAGCAACCGCGGAAGGGATCCTCCCGCCGCCGCACCAGCAGCACCAGAAGGCGATTCTGCTCGGTATCGATGGAGAAAATGACCGCATCCACGCCCACCCGGAACTCCGCCATGGCGATCCGGTTCTCCGATGTGCCTGCCACGATGCGGGATCCCTGCATAGCTTGGCATCGAATCCTCCACCAACAGCCTACCCAGTTTGTCGCTCCAGAGGGAGCCGCCGGCATGAACCACCGTCTTGCCGGTCTAAGCCTTGTCTGGGGCAAGGGCTTGCGTGTTCTGGGGGGAAGATGCGTTGCCGAGGGTGTGCAAAAGAACCTCGATGTCAGGCAACACTTTTGCCTTTTGCCCGATTTGGCTCTTTTTCAGCCACAGATGGCCCCTCAGAGAGGGGAAACAGCCGACCTTGTCTGACAGCGATCTGAACCCGCGTGCCCACAGGCAGAGCTTCCCGCGCCAGAGCGTGCAGTTCTTTGCCGGTCTCTGTGATCAGGCAATAGCGGTACTCTCGTCCCAAAAACTGCCGATCCCGAATGACAATGCCTCCCTGAGGATCAGGGTGCAAATGCAACTCCTCCTGGCGAACCATCAACTCTGCGCAGCGTAAACCGGGGTCGGGCTGATTCCTCAAAGCCTGGAATGGGATGTGCAGCAACTCTTCAGCCTGCCAACCCAACTCCCGCCGCTCGCAGCGGAGAAAGTTGGCTTGGGTAATGAACTCTGCCACAAAGCGGGTAGCCGGCTCCCGATAGACCTCCTCCGGGGATCCCCATTGCTCAATACGGCCTTCCCGCATCACCGCCACCCAGTCGGAAAGGCAGAGAGCCTCCTCTTGGTCGTGGGTGACAAAAATGGCCGAGGTCTGGGTTTGCTTGAGGATTTTGCGGATTTCTTCCCGCAGGTAGTAGCGCACCTGCACATCCAAATTGCTCAGGGGCTCATCCAACAGAATTAAGCTGGGCTTGGGGGCCAAAGCCCGCGCCAAAGCCACTCGCTGCTGTTGCCCACCCGAAAGCTCGTGGGGATAACGATGGGTGTAGTCTTCCAGGCCCACCAACCGCAACACCTCGTAAGCTCGTTCGCGCGCCTGCTGAGACGGATTTGGCAACTCGGCCAGGGGAGAGCGAGGGTCGCTGCGCAACGCTGACGCGGTCACACCGGTGAACCGTAGGCCATTCACGACAGTGGGCCGTAGGCCAAACATCACATTCGCCAACACATCCAAGTGGGGAAAAAGGGCAAAATCTTGAAACACCAACCCCACTCCCCGTCGCTCCGGTGGGATCCACTGCCCCTCCCCGGCCACAACCTGCCCCCCCAGGAGGATCCGCCCGCTATCCGGCTGCTCAAATCCGGCAATGGTGCGCAATAAGGTGGTTTTCCCACAGCCCGATGGGCCCACAATGCCGAGGATGTCTCCTTGGGGCAGGCGAAACTCAACTTCCCGCAAAACCAACTGCCGCTGGCCGGGAAACCCCTTGCTGATGCCCTCGAGCTGAAGGATGTAGGAGGGATCCTCGCGCACGGCAGTGGGACTTGGAGAAAACAAGAACTCAGCCATGACGGTTGTTGTTGCAAAAGATTTTCACTATTTTTACCACACTACCATGTCCCCGGATCCCGTCCAACCGGATCGAGATCCAACAGCCAGCAGCCAGATCTTGAGCAGGACAGAATAAGGTTTCTACGCCTCGCCCTGATTCCAAGCGAAGCAGCGGAAAATCAGTGTTAAACTTAGTTAACGAAGTTTCTCAGGCCTGGGCGGCGCTTGCTTGTGTGGCGCACTCCAGAGGCTTGTTCTAAATGAGTTTTGAGACAAAGTTTCCCGAACGTGCTCTGATTACAGGGGCCAGTCGAGGGATCGGCAGAGCTGTAGCCCTAGCCCTAGCTCGACAAGGGATAGCAGTAGCTCTGGTGGCCCGTTCCCAACCTGATCTGCTGGCGGTGCAAGCCCAAATCCAAGCCCAGGGCGGCAAGGCAGCGATTTTTCCCATCGACTTGGCCGACCTAGCGGCTCTGCCCCAGCAGTTGCAGGCTCTCCTGGATCGATTTGGCGTCTGCGATGTCTTGGTCAATAATGCGGGCATAGCCCATGTTGGCCCCTTGGCCACCTTACCCTTGTCGGATTGGCAGCGAGTGATCGACTTGAACTTGACGGCAGCTTTTCTGTGCGCCCAAGCCGTACTTCCCGGAATGCGCCGGCAGCGCTTCGGCACGATTGTGAACGTCATCTCGATTGCGGGCAAGCGAGCTTTTCCCAACTGGGGAGCCTACTGTGCCAGCAAGTTCGGCCTGATGGGCTTTTCTCAAGCTCTGGCCGAAGAGGAGCGACAGCATGGCATTCGGGTCACCAGCTTGTGCCCTGGTGCCGTGGACACGTCCCTCTGGGATACGGACACGGTGGGAGTCAACTTCGACCGCTCCAAAATGCTCTCGCCGGAATGGGTAGCCGATTTGATTGCCTACATTGTTCGGTTGCCCACAGGCGCGGTGGTGGAAGATCTCACCTTCATGCCTGCGGTGGGAGCCTTTTAGACCTGGCTGGTTTGGGGTTGCCCGTGACTTGGGAGGGTTTTGGCTATCGCAGCTTTTGACTGGATGCCCCTTGAGCTGAGTTGCACTGAGTTCTCTTAGCCTTTCGTTCAACAAGGAATATCCTGCTATGACCCTTGCAAAACCCGGATCTGGCTCGCAATCTCGAATGGATGACAAAGCCCATTTCAAGTCTCGGGTGATTCGAGATCGAGCCACTTTTGCGGAAGAAGAATTGGGTAGCTCGGATGTCTCAGATCCGGCTATGGTGGCGGCGGTGGAGACGCTGCTGCGGGGGATCGGGGAGGATCCCCAACGGGAGGGGCTGCGAAAAACCCCGGAACGAGTGGTTGCGGCTTTGAAGTTTTTGACCAGTGGGTATCGGCAGTCTTTGGAGGAGCTACTGAACAGTGCCATCTTTGATGAGGGCCATGACGAGATGGTGCTGTTGCGGGATGTTTCTCTGTTTAGCCTGTGCGAGCACCATCTGCTGCCCTTTATCGGCAAAGCCCATGTGGCCTACATCCCCAAGCAAAAGGTGGTGGGCCTAAGCAAAATTGCCCGTATCGTCGAGATGTACTCCCGTCGCCTGCAGGTTCAGGAACGCCTGACACGGCAAATTGCTGAAGCCTTGATGGAGGTGTTGGATCCCTATGGGGTGGGGGTGGTTATCGAGGCTACCCACATGTGCATGGTGATGCGGGGGGTACAGAAAGCTGGCTCCTGGACGGTCACCAGCTCGATGGTGGGGGTGTTTCAAGAGGATCCCCGTACCCGTGAGGAGTTTTTGAGTCTTATTCGCCATCCGTCCAATTTTTAGGGAGCTTCCCGGAGCTTTGCCGGTGGTTGGGTTGAGTTAACCCTCTGCTCAGGCTGGGAATACTAGCCTAAGATTGACTCAAACCCTGCCAGAAGCGAGGCTTGTCATGAGCGAGGTCAGCCCCGAAAACCAGTTTCCCACCGATTTGGACTCCAATTGGCAGCCCCCGGCTCCGCCGGTCATGCAGCGTCCGTCTCGTCCGGCTGCTCAAACGCCCCCGGTGGAGCCCCCAACGCAACTGGATCCGGTGCTGGGTTCAGCTTCCCAAGGGATGGGATCCCGGCCTGTCAACGCCAAAAGCCCCCCCAACCCCATTCTGGGTCGGCCCCTTCCGCCTGGTGTGGCTGTCGCTCCCCCTCAGGTACCGGTGCCTGTGCCGGGCTCTGCCGCTTCTCCTCAGATGCCCCCGCCCACCCCGGCTGCTGCTCGGCCTCCAGTGCCGCCGCCCAGCCCCAATCCTGCCGCTCCGCCTTTTGCGCCACCAGCTCGCCCAACGGCTGCCGGTCGGATCCCAGTGGCCCCGGCTACTCCTGCGGGCCTGACTCTGCGCCAACTGGTGCAGGAAGCCTATGACAAAGGCTACTCCGATATTCATTTGGGGGTGGGGGAAGTGCCTCGCTTTCGGGATCGGGGGCAGATGCTCTTGACCAACTACCCGGTCACCACCACCGAGATGTTCTATGGCTGGCTGCGGGAAAGCCTGCCGGAGAACCAAATTCGCCAGTTTGAAGAATGTTTGGAACTGGATACCGCCATCCAGTACGAGGGTTTGGTGCGTTGTCGGGTCAACTGCTTTGTTTCCCTGCTTGGCCCGGCTATGGTGATGCGTCTGATCCCGTTGAAAATTTTGACGCTGGAGCAGTTGCGGGCGCCGGAAGTCTTGAAGCGCATTGCCGAAGAGCACAAAGGCTTGGTTTTGGTGACCGGCCCCACCGGATCCGGTAAGTCCACAACCTTGGCAGCGATGGTGGACTACATCAATTCCAACTTTCCCAAACACATCATTTCCATCGAGGATCCCATCGAATTTGTCCACCAGAGCAAGAAATCGATGGTGCGGCAGCGGGAGGTCGGGATCCACACCCTGGAGTTTGCCAATGCCCTGAAAGCCTCTCTGCGGGAAGATCCGGACATCATCCTGATTGGGGAGATGCGGGATCGAGAGACGGTGGATATTGCCCTAAAGGCTGGCCAGACGGGCCACTTGGTCTTTGGAACCCTGCACACCAACAGCGCCGTCCGCACCATCGAGCGTCTGCTGGGGATTTACAAGCCGGAAGAACAGGAGCCGATGCGCCTGCAACTGGCAGAAACCCTGGTGGCGATCATCGCTCAAACCCTGGTGCGCACCACCGATGGCAAGCGAGCTGCGGCCCACGAGATCATGCGCAACACCGATGCCATTCGCGACTACATCAAGCGGGGGGCGGTGGATGAAATTGAGGAGCTGATCGCCGACGGCTCCTATGAGGGCATGTGTACCATGAATCAATCCCTGTTTAGGCTTTACCAAGAGGGGCGGATTACCGAAGAGGTGTGTCTGGAGGCTGCCCCACGCCGCAATGAGATGGCCCAATGGCTGCGAGGCCGGATCTAGGGCCAGTCTCGAGATGGAGTCACGCCAAAGTGCTTGAGGGAAGGTTTGCCCTATCCTAAACTGGGAGCAGCCGGCGGCGCTGGCTTGCCGAGCTACCTGCTCATCTCTTGGGCCGACCTTGGGCTGGGGGGATGGGTTGCGAATTGATGAACCGAATTGAAAGCAAGTTAGAAAACAGGAGAATCCCTACCGTGAGCGTGATCAACCAGATCATCGAGACCGCGGATGACCAGCTGCGTTACCTCTCAGTTAGCGAACTGGAAGCCATCAGGAATTACATGACCACCGGCGAGAGGCGCTTGCAAATCGCTCAGGTGTTAGCAGAAAACAAAAAGCGCATCATTGACCAGGCCCAGAAGCAGCTATTCGCCAAGCGGCCCGAGTATGTGCAACCCGGTGGCAATGCCTACGGTGACAAGCGCTACAACCAATGTTTGCGAGATTACGACTGGTATCTGCGTCTGGTGACCTATGGCATTATTGCCGGCAGCAAAGAGCCGATTGAGTCTATCGGCCTGATAGGGGTGCGGGAAATGTACAATGCCCTCAACGTACCCATCGCCGGCATGATCGATGCGATTGTCTTTTTGAAGGAAGCTGCCCTCAGCTTGTTGGAGCCGGCGGCAGCCGCTGAAGCCGCCCCTTACTTTGACTACATCATCAATGCCATGAGCTAGGGAACTACAGGGATCCCAAGGCAGCCCGGGCATGTACGGCCACCTGTTCTTGGGAATCCTGGGCCAGTCGGGTCAGTCCGGCGCGAGCGGCTTCTGTTCCCAACTTGGCCAGGGCAATGCAGACGCGGTAGCGCAGTTGCCAGTCGTCGGAATCAATGAGGGGATCCAGGTAGGGGATGGCCCGCGGATCCCCCAGATCGCCCAAGGCAGCGGCAGCGGCTGTGGTGATCAGCTCGCTCTTGTCCTGCAAAGCTTCCACCAGAGTGTCGAAGGCGGCAGGGTTCCCCAGCTCTCCCAGGGCAGCGATGATGCTAAACCGTACCAGCCACTCCGTTTCTCGCCGATAAGCTTCCAGGAGATCGGCCAGGGCCTGTGGCTGCTTGAGATCCCCCAGGGCAGCGGCGGCAGCAGCCCGCACATCGAACTCCGGATCCTCTCGCAAAGAGCGCTGCAAAATGGGCAACAGTAGGTTCGGATCGACGCCAGACAGGGTGCCCATCTGGCTGATGGCAGCATAACGGACGCGGGCATTCTCGTCGTGAATCGCTCGCTGCAGCAATGTCAGGGCTTCTGGCCCAGGCAGTTCTCTGGCTTTGTTGACAGCGCGCAGCCGATTTCCCAAGTCTTGTGAGCTCAACAGCTCCAGCAAAGCGGGCAGTGCCGGAGGATCCCCAGAGGTTGTTGTCATATCCCATTCTCTCCATAACCCTCCTCGGCCATAGCGAGGGAGGAAAAGCCGATGTTATTATCTTGAAGCAGTGCATCCAGTCCCTTGATCTTATGTCCTTATTGCAACAAGAGAAGCAGCAGATCATTGAGAGCTATCGACTGCACGACACCGACACCGGTTCTGCCGAGGTTCAGGTGGCTCTGCTCACCAGTCGCATCAACCAGCTCTCTCAGCACCTTCAGAGAAACCCGAAGGATTTCAACTCCCGCCGCGGCCTGCTGATGATGATCGGTCGTCGCAAGCGTTTGCTCAACTACATCGCCAAGCATTCTCCTGACCGCTTCCGGGAGCTGGCCGAACGGCTGAACATCCGGGTGAAAAAGTAGGCAGCCCATCCAAAACGCTATCGGAGATCTGTCTTCGTGGGCAAATCCAGCCGCCAGTCCAAAACCTTTCGCCGTCGCTCCCCCTCCGCCTCTGTTGAGGTGGAGAAGAAGCCGGCCAAGAAGGAGCCTGTTGCCGTGATTCCCCCTGAGGTCAGCCGGCGGATGGTGCGGCGGATTCTGGTGTTTTCTGGGATCCCTTCGGGGCTAGGTCTGAGCAGCTTTTTTGTGAATTACTATCTCTTGACCAACCACGTGGTTCCTCTGCCCCCTTACTTCACCTTGGCGGAGTCGCTAACTTTGTTTGGCCTTGGTTTTTTGGGCATCAGCTACGGTGTGTTCTCAGCTTCCTGGGATCCCCAGCCCGGATCCCTGCTGGGCATTGGAGAGTTTCGGCGCAATTTGGGCAACGTCATCCAACAGTGGCGGGAATCTGCTGCCCGATCTTCTGAATCTTCCGACTCTGGAGAAGCTTGATTCTTCTCCCATCGCCTTTTCCAGGCCGGTTGCTGCCTACAATCAAGAGGGATCCCATCCATCCCGGCGGCAGCGGCTACCCCCAGTTCTCCAGCATGAAAATAGCCTACTTCGACTGTGCGGCGGGCATTGCCGGCGATATGTGTCTAGGAGCCCTGCTGGATTGCGGGGTGCCTTTGGAGTACCTCAACCGTCAGCTCCAGGCGTTGGGCATCGAGGGGGAATATAGCCTGCAGGTGAGCCGGGTGCAGCGGTGTGGGCAGCCTGCTCTGCAAGCTGTGGTGGAGGTGCTGGGATCCCAGAGTGGGGGATCCCTTGCTCGGCACTGGTCGGAGATTCAGGCTTTGATTGCCGGATCCCAGCTTTCCCCAGCCATCAAGACCCGCAGCCTGGCGGTGTTTGAAAAGTTGGCGCAGGCAGAAGCAAAAGTCCATCAAGTGCCCGTGGAAAAAGTGCACTTTCACGAAGTGGGGGCAGTGGATGCTTTGGTGGATATTGTCGGCACTTGCATCGGCCTGGATTGGCTGCAGGTGGAGCGGGTGTTGTCATCCCCCCATCCTATTGGGGGCGGCTGGGTGAGCACAGAGCATGGCAAATTGGCCGTGCCGGTGCCGGCGGTGATCGAGTTGTGGGAAATGGGCCGCGTGCCGGTGTTCAGCAACGGGGTGGAAGCCGAGCTGGTGACCCCCACAGGAGCAGCCTTGGCTGTGGCGTTGGCGGAAGAGTTTGGCCCCTGTCCGCTGATGCGGGTGGAAAAAGTGGGGCGTGGGGCCGGTGCCCAAGAGCTGCCCATTCCCAACGTGTTTCGTCTCTGGATTGGGGAAGCCGATGGGGGAGAGCTAACGGAAACGGTATCGGTGTTGCAAACCCAAATCGACGATCTCAACCCCCAAGTGATTGCCTACACCTGCGAGCAGTTGTTGGCCCTGGGGGCCTGGGACGTGTTTACCCAGCCGATCACCATGAAACAGGGGCGACCGGGGATCCTGCTCACCGTTATCTGTCCGCCGGATCGGGTGCCGGAGTGTCAAGATCTCATCTTCCGGGAGACCACCACCCTGGGCATTCGCCACTTCCAACAGCAGCGCACCCTACTGGAGCGGGTCATTGAGCGGGTGGAAACCCCTTACGGCCTGGTAGACATCAAGGTAGCCCGCCACCATGGCCGCATCGTCAACGCTCAGCCGGAGTTTCGCGATTGTGTGGCCCGCGCCCAGGAATTGCACGTGCCGGTTCAGACGGTGTGGCTGGCGGCCCAATCGGCTTGGCAAAGCCGGTTGCAAGGTTGAAGGGACACTGGCTTTAAGCAAGGGGTGTGTGGGTGAGCAAGACCCAGAGCCAAGACGGTTTGGATGGGACAAGGGGGATCCGCGTTTCACCCCCAATGAATCCGCTCCTGTTGAACACAGATTGGCACCCATGGCCTGCTAGCCTGGGAGATGTCGATCTTGCTCTCTCCGCCGACCACAACAATGGAATCCCAAGCCTCTCAATTTAACTTCGACCGCAAACTGTGGGATCGGTTTATCACCGTGGCCCAGCCCTACTTTTACCCCAGAGTGCGCTATGGGGGCTGGATCTTTTTGGGCTTGCTGGCAGCGGCCATGGTGTTTGTGGTTGCCCTGATGTTCTTTGTGGAGATTGGGGTAACTTTGGTCGGTCAGGCCCTGTTCCCGGAGTTTTTCACCAATGTGGCAGCCGGATTGGTGGCGCAAACGGAGAGAAACTTGTCCTCGCCAGTGCTGTGGGTGGCCTCGGTCAGCTTGGCTTTGAGCAGCCTTTGTTTTGGGGCAGTGTGGCGGCAGCTTCGCCAGCGCTGGTTGCAGTGGGCGCTGCTCACCTTTTTGCTGTTTCTGTCGCTGACGGTAAACCGGCTGAACGTGATGATTAGCTTTATCTTTCGGTTTATCGACACAGCTCTGCAGCAAAAAGAAGAGCCCACTTTCTGGCAGTTTTTGATTATTTATGGAGTGCTGATTATCTCAGCTATTCCCATTTTGGTGATCTACCGCTACACTCGCCTCAAGCTAGGGCTGTTTTGGCGAGAATGGCTGACCGATCATTTTCTGGATCGCTACTTCAATCAGCGGGCTTACTACGAGCTGGATTCCAACGCCGCCAACACCGAAATCGACAACCCCGACCAGCGTATATCAGAGGATGTCCGCTCCTTTACCGGCACCACCCTCTCCTTCCTGTTGGACATCCTTGACTCGATTCTCACCCTCTACGCCTTCACCGGCATCCTCTACGGCATTTCTCGTCCGTTGGCGTTGGGGCTGGTAGTCTATGCCACCATTGGTACCGCCATCGCCATTTTGGCTGGTCGCAAGCTGATCAAAATTAACTTCGATCAACTGCGCTACGAAGCCGATTTTCGCTACAGCTTAGTGCACGTGCGGGATAATGCCGAGTCCATTGCCTTCTACCAGGGAGAGGATCAAGAACTCAGGCAAATTTTGCATCGCTTTGGTGCGGCCTTGCGCAATTTTAATTTGCTGATCATCTGGCAGGCCATCATCGATATTTTCCAATACGCCTACAACTATTTCACCCGCATTGTGCCCTATGTCATCGTGGCTCCCCTCTATTTCAGCGGCGTGCGAGACTTCGGCACCATCACCCAGGCCACCATTGCCTTCAGCCAGGTGTTGAGCGCCCTCTCCATTGTGGCCAACCAGATTCAAAGCATTTCCAGTTTTGCCGCTGGGATCAACCGCTTAGGCTCCTTTCACGAGTCTCTGGAAGATCCGGCGCTGCGCCACACCGGCGCTCGGGAAAGCAACATTCAAACTCGCATTGCCCAGCAATTGGCGCTAAACCACGTCACTTTGCTCACCCCCAATTCAGAACGAACCCTGGTTCGGGATCTCTCCTTCGCCTTGGAAGCCGACCAACGGCTGCTGATTGTCGGTGTTAGCGGCAGCGGCAAAAGCTCTCTGCTGCGGGCCATTGCCGGCCTATGGACCAACGGCAAGGGATCCATCGCCCGCCCAGATACCCAGGAGATGCTCTTTTTGCCCCAGAAGCCCTACATGCTGCTGGGATCCCTGCGGGATCAACTGCTCTATCCCAAACGCCGCCGAGACCTCACCGATGAAGATCTCATCCGAGTCTTGGCCCAGGTGAACCTGGGAGACTTGCCGGAGCGGGTGGGCGGCTTTGATGTGGAGAAAGACTGGGCCAGCACTCTCTCCCTAGGGGAACAGCAGCGTCTTGCCTTTGCCCGCATTTTGATCACCCAGCCCCGCTACGCCATTTTGGACGAGGCCACCAGCGCCCTGGATGTGGCCAACGAAAAACTGCTCTACCTGCAGCTGCAACACCTGAACACCACCTACATCAGCGTCGGCCATCGTCCCACCCTCTTGGCCTACCACGACCTGGTTTTGGAGCTGCAGGGGAATTGTGCCTGGCAACTGTGGTCGGTGCAGGAGTATGGTGCCCGCCTAGCCCTGGCCAGCTAGAAGCGCCGACATCTCCAGCTGACTCAAATAACAAGTTTTGCGGGTTTGGGACAAAACCCGGATAGGAGGCTGACTTTTCCAACTGGACGCCGCCCAAGGGAGGTGATAGCCTGTTATTCACAAGTATTCCGACCGGTTTACCGGAGATCACCAATGCCCCCCATGATCCCATCCGAGGCCAAGCGCTCCAAGGTGGAGCAGATCAAGGCAGACAGCCACTTTCTACGGGATCCCCTTCAGCAGGAGCTGGCCCAAGACACCACCCATTTCAGCGAGGCGGCGGTGCAGGTGCTCAAGTTCCATGGCGCCTACCAGCAGGATGACCGGGATCTGCGGCAGCAACGGAAGCAGGAAGGATTGGAGCGGGCCTATTCCATCATGTTGCGCACCCGCATCTCAGGGGGACACGTGCCCCCGCAGCTTTATTTGACCTTGGATCGGCTGGCCGATGAGTACGGCAATGGCACCCTGCGAGCCACAACGCGGCAGACGTTTCAGCTACACGGGATCCTCAAGAAAAACCTCAAGGCCACCATAGCCAGCATTCTCAAACAGATGGGATCCACCCTGGCCGCCTGCGGCGATGTCAACCGCAACGTGATGGCACCGGTTGCCCCCTACAAAAATCGCCCTGCCTATCGCTATGCCCAAGAGTATGCCCGCAAGCTGGCGGATCTGTTGGCTCCGAAGACCTCTGCCTACTACGAGATCTGGGTGGATGGGGAGCCGGTTCCCATCCCACCGGTGGATGAGGAAGTGCGGGAAGCAGAGCAGTTTGTGGGCAACGGGGTGCGCCTGGAGGGGCCAGAACCCCTGTATGGCCCCGTCTATTTGCCCCGCAAGTTCAAGACAGCCATCGCCGTAGCCGGGGAAAACACGGTAGATGTGTACTCCCAGGACTTGGGCTTGATTGTGCTCACGGATCGCAAGGGCAACTTGAAGGGCTTCAACATCGTGGTAGGTGGCGGGATGGGACGCACTCACGGCAAGGAAGAAACCCAGCCCTTGCTGGCCCAGAAGCTCTGCTTTGCCCCGCCGGAGGCGGTGTATCGGGTTTGCCAAGCGGTTTTGGCTGTGCAGCGGGACTACGGCAACCGGCACGACCGCAAGCAGGCGCGGTTGAAATACTTGGTGAGAGACTGGGGGATCCGCAAGTTTCGCCGTGTGGTCGAGCAGTACCTGGGGGAGAAGTTGTTGCCCTTCCGGCGCATGCCCAAGTTTGTCCCCAACAGCGACGACTACCTAGGCTGGCACGAGCAGGGGGATGGCCGTTGGTTTTTGGGCATCTCCATTGAAAATGGCCGCATCCAGGACACCCCAGAGCGGCAGCTCAAAACGGCGCTGCGCCGGATTGTGGAAGCCTTTTCTCTGCACGTGCGGCTGACCCCCACTCAGGACGTGATCTTTATTGACATCGAGGATGGCCAGCGGGAGGCCATCAACCAGATCCTCAAGTCCCACGGGGTGCTCTCCAAAGAAGAGATCCCTCAACTGGTGCGGCTGTCGATGGCCTGCCCTGCCCTGCCCACCTGTGGGTTGGCGATTACCGAGTCGGAGCGGGCTTTGCCGGGGCTGGTGCGCCAGTTGGATCGGCTGTTGCAGGAGCTGGATCTGCAGGATTCGCCCTTTTTGGTGCGCATGACCGGCTGCCCCAACGGCTGTGCCCGACCCTACCTGGCCGAGCTGGGATTGGTGGGATCCGCCCCCGATGGCTACTACCAGATTTGGCTGGGAGCCAGCCCCCGCGGGGATCGCCTGGCGCAAGTGTTTCAGGATCGGGTACACATCAGCCAGATCGTGCCGCTCATGAGAGTTCTCCTGCAGGCCTACAAGCAGGAGCGCCGTCCTGGCGAGAGCTTTGGAGATTACTGCCATCGGGTGGGGATCCCCTACCTGAGGGCCCAGGTGCAGCAAAGGGATGGCGTTTTTGCGTAAACTACCCAACCCTGACTGCTTCGCAGTACAGGGCGGGCTTAAGGCCTCCGGCCCGCTGGCGCGAACGGTAGCCCTGCAGTTGGCAAGCCAACCACGTTCGCGAAGCGAGCCGTAGGCTTGACCTCTAGGCTGGTTTACAGCAGCCCCCAAAAGCGCAATCACATTCGCACCATTCAAATCCGCATCCCCTTCCCATCCACAGTGTCCACACTTAAACTTCTTTCCACTGCGGTAGGACTGTTCAGGGTCGGGATGAATGTGCAAACACCGGTGGCAGGTCTGCGACGTGTAGGCAGGCGGAACAAGAACCAGAGCAACCCCCGCACGCAGAGCCTTGTACTCCAAAAATTGACGGAGTTGATAAAACGCCCAACTGTTGGCCCTGCGCCGTTCGGCTTTGCTGCGTGGCTGTTGATTGACCCTTTCCCGGATCCCTGTCAAGTCTTCCAGAGCAATAGCGCTATTTGTCGCCTTTGCCCTAGAGACAATAGCTTTGGAGATGCGATGATTGACCCACGTTTTTGCTACGCAACGCTGACGCGACTGAAAGCGTCTCTCCTTGCCAGACAGCCGTTGCAACAGTTCTCTGCATCTGCGCCGCGAACTGCGGGTGCCCTTACTGGCTTTGCGTTGAAGTACCGCCCTCAACCGCGAGTAGTGGTCTCGGACTTTGTTCAACTGCTGTCCATGCCAGTTATCTCCTTCCGTTCGCGCAAGCGGGACGGAGTCCTTTGTATGAGCAATATCCGTCCTGCCCAAATCCACCCCCAGCACTCTATCCGTGCGTTGCGGTGGGGATGGCTCCGTTTCCACACAGATTTGAATGGAGTAGAAACCGTCTTTGCGCTTGACCAGAGTGGCAGATTTGGGATTGGAGCCCGCCAACTGTTCTCTCTGGTAACGGCCAATCGCCAGCTCAAAGCGTTCTCGACCCTCCACCGTGGTCAGCGACACCGTCCAGTCTTTCTTGCGGAACGAAAAGGTACGAGCATCGTAGGTCGCAAAGCCTCTCTTGAACGTTTTGACCGGACGGTTTTTCTGTCGGGCAACTTTACGGGCACCGGCCAGCCGTCTGCAGACCTGCTGGTCGCGTAAGCGGGACGTAGTCCTTGCCAAGTTACTGGACAAGCCAAACCGAGCGCGAATCTGGTAATAGCAAAGGGACTGGAGTTTGACTGCGTTGACTACTTTTTCTGGTGTGTTTTGGTTGACCCAGTTCAACGCCTGCACAAAGGCATCCATTGTCGCATCCAACTTTGCGGCTTGCGACTGGGACACCTTGAGCTTGCAGGAGACGGTCAGGACTTGGGTCATGGTTCTATCATAACTTCCGCATTCCTCCCGACACTGACCCTACGGGTACAGTGCGGGGCTCCTGCGATTTCTAGCTGAAGGGATCCCTCAAAAACGAGACCAAGCCTGTAGCCATTCCCGGAGCGCTTCCAGCCATCCAATCGGTTCGGGCTTGGCTGCTTCTGGAGCTTGCTCCTCGCCAGTCGGCAAGCTAACTTGGTCAGGGTGCACCCTGTAAACTCGGATGGGTTTGGCGTTGGGAAAAGGTTTCACCGAAAGAGGCTCCACCTGCAGGAGTTGCCCTTCCACGGCTCGATACACAGCTGCCGAGATGAGCAACCGGGAGCTCTGTTCCTCAGACTGTTCCCCCCCTTGCGAAACATCCTCAACCGACTCCAGCCAGGTGGCAAACTGAACCGACTTCCCGAAGGCGGACAACCGCTGCGGATCTTGGGGATCGAGGGGCAGCAAAAGGACTGGGCCGTAGTGGATCCCGATGGCAAGCTTGACCTGCGGGTAGGAGAGTTGCCGCAAACACCTATTCAACTCCACCACCGACTGCCCAAGCGCCAACCCCGCCTGCAGCGCCTGCTGTATGGCCAGCTCGGGTTGTTTGAGACCAAACAAAGCCAGACTTCTCAGCCCGCTCTGGTTGGCCAGTACTCCCCCATATTGCTGCACCAAGGCCCCCATTTGGGCGAAGTAGCGACCCAAGGTGTAGACAACATCGTAGGGAAAGTTCTCCTCGTCGAAGTTGGCCGTCCCCCGCAGGGAAGCGCTGAGAATGGCGGCGGTGACTTGGCTGCCGACCGAATGGGCCTGCAATTGATGTTGAGCTACTTCCACATCTGCTTTATCGATCACCAGCCGTTGCAAGGTGACATCTCCAGTGATGCGGGTTTGACAGGCCAGACGAATATGTACAGGAAGGTCTAGCCGTTGAGCTAACTTCTTCTCGGCAGGAGTCATGCTGCGGCAGTTTTGGCTGCCTTCCAAAATCAGGATGCGACAGGTGGAGCAGGCGGCATTGCCCCCACAGGCATGGACATGGCGCACCCCCGCCTTGAGCAGATTTTCCAGAACCGTGAGCAGGGGATTGGCTTCCAAGGTGAGGTTGTCGGGGTAACAGGTGATCCGCATGGTTAAGAGGGAGTGAGGGGTGGCAAAAAGATTCAGCACTACCTAAATTCAGTACGGCATTGCCCTCCCCTTGGATGCTGTTTTCAAAAGTTTTGGGTATTGGGTAACCTCACCCCGCAGCCTGCCCCGGCGCCGATGATAGAGTACAGAGGAGTCTTCTGCGCGAGCCCTTTATGCCTCAGTCCAAACCCCAAGAATCCCCAGCCCGCAAGCTCCTCAACATTTTGCTGCTGGTGGTGGGCACGGTAACTTTCTTGGGCTTCTCCTTTGGCCCGCTATTCCAGGCCCTCGGGCCTTCCGAATCCCCAGAGGCCAGCCTGGTAACCGAGCAACTGCGGGCCCAGGCAGACGGCTATCGCGTCGTGCTGGAGCGGGAGCCGGATAACCCCATTGCCCTGCGGGGGTTGATCGACACCCAACTGCAGCTCAACGAGCCGCAAGGGGCAATCGAGCCGCTGAAGAAGCTGGTACAACTGGAGCCCGAAAATCGGCAACTGCGAGCCTTTTTGGCCGAAATCCAGCAGGATACGGGGGATTTTGAAGGGGCATTAGAACAGCTCCAGATCCTTTACGAGGGGGATCCCAAAGATGGCCAGGTGCTGCAGCAGTTGGTGGATGTGCAGCTAACCCTGGGCCGCACCTCTGAGGCCATTGCCCTGCTGGAGAAGCATCTTGAAGAAGTGCCGGAAGATAATGATGTACGTTTGCGCTTGGCCTTTGTCTACGCCCGCAACAACCAGACTGAGAAAGCTGTAGTCCTCTACGACAAGTTGATTGCGGCGGATCCCAGTGATTTCACCCCCGTGTTGGGCAAAGCCATAGCCCTCAGCTCCGCCACCGATGAAAACCTACGGGCAAAAGCGCCTGAGCTGTTTGAGCAAGCAGCCCGGCTGGCCCCGCCCCAAGTTCGGGAGCAAATCCAGCAGCAAGCAGAGATTTATGCTCAGGTGAACCGGCCCCAGACGGTCGAGAACCAAAACAGCAACCCCTCCCCCTGAGCAGGTTTTCAACCGTTAGGCTAATCCAGGTGTTGAGAAGCTGATCCCTGACGGTTCTCAGTTGACCCGATAGGGAGAGCTACGGAAAAGACTCAAGTGCCTTTTCTACAGAGGGGTAGATCTCGTAAATGGCATCCAAGCCGGTGATGGAGAAGAGCAGCTTGACCTGCTCCTGCAGGCTGCAGAACTTGAGTTGATAGCCCGAAGTGCGGCAATGGCGATGCGCCCAAACCAGAACCGACAACCCCATGCTGTCGATCAGGCTAACCTGACTAAGATCCAACAAGAAATGCCCCGGTTTCTCGGTGAGAATTTGGCTTAGCTCTTTCCGTACCTCGCGGGCAATCGCGGCGTTGAGCCTTTCACTGTGCAATTTCACAACTGTAACAGGGGATCCCTTGTGGCTGAGCCGGATGAAGACATCCATGAAGAGCCCGGCAGGTTTGAGGGGGAATGGGCACAGGCACGATGGAACCAAACTGATTTTGAATTGCTAAATCACCATGAGTATGAGTTTGTCCTCACTGGGCTTCTCTTGCAAGCATTCTTGGACACTTTTCCCTTACAGGTTAGAACTGGCATGAACGGGATCCCTGCCTGGGCTGGAGATGCTGCCGCCCTGAGTCTATTGGTTATGCAAGTGCCGATGCTGGCGGTGCTGCTGGCGCGGCTGCTGCCCTCTTTGCGGCGCCCTTCCCCTCTGCCTCCCGGTCAGCCGGGGATCCCTTTGCAGCCGGGCTTGGTCAGCGTGTTGTTGCCCACCCTCAACGAAGCCGAGCGCATCGATCCCTGCCTAGAAGGATTACACCAACAGAGCTCCGTCCTGCGGGAGGTGCTGGTGGTGGACAGCCGCTCTCAAGATGGCACCCCCGAAAAAGTGCTGCAGATGGCTGAGCGGGATCCCCGCTTTCGCCTGCTGACCGACGATCCCCTCCCCGGCGGATGGGTGGGCCGCCCCTGGGCTTTGCACTACGGATTTCTCCAGTCGGATCCGGCCTCTAAGTGGATCCTGGGCATCGACGCCGATACCCGTCCCCAGCCAGGCTTGGTGGAGCGCCTGCTGGAAACCGCCCAGGCCCAAAGGCTCGACCTGATCACCCTGGCACCGCAGTTTATCCTGCAGCACTGGGGGGAAGGCTGGCTGCAGCCGGCTCTTTTGGTGACCCTGATCTACCGCTACGGGGCCGCCGGAGACACCGCCACCCTGCCGGAACGGACAATGGCCAATGGGCAATGTATGCTAGTGCGCCGGTCGGTGCTGGAAGCCATGAACGGTTACACGCTGGCGCGGGCCTCCTTCTGTGACGATGTCACCTTGGTGCGGCAGATTGCGGCAGCCGGCTTTAAAGTAGCTTTTTACGACGGTCGGCACCTGCTCAAGGTGCGCATGTACACTTCTTTTGGCGAAACTTGGCGAGAGTGGGGCCGATCCCTCGATTTGAAAGATGCCACCCCTGTGGCCCAGTTGTGGGGGGATATAGCTCTCCTCGTCCTCACCCAAGGGATCCCTGGGCCGGTGGTTGTAGGGCTGTTGGGCAAAGCCGGGATGGGGTTTCCCTTTTCCCTGACGGAGCAGGTGCTGCTGGGGCTTAACCTAGGCTTACTGATTCTGCGCTTAGGTGTACTGCTGGGCATTCGCGGCTCCTATCAGGATCCCCCTTGGACGTTCTGGATGTCGCCTCTGGCGGATCCCTTGGCAGTCTTGCGGGTGATCCTGTCTGCTCTCAGCCGACCCCGCTCTTGGCGCGGGCGCACCTACTAGGAGAGCCCTCAATCGGCTATTGCCTCGGGATCCACGCCCAACTCCCGCAATTTCGCGGCTAGGCGCTGCTGTTCCAGACGGGCCTGTTCGAGGGCTGCTTCTGCCGCTTCGGCCCGCTGCCGCTCCTGCTCTACCTGTTCGATTCCCCATAGGAGCAAATTCCCATCGGCAGTCCACCACCGCAACCAGTTGGCTTTGGTCTCGGCTTTTTGTCCCCGCCACACCCCCAAAAACAAGCCGATCTCCGGGATCCAGTAGCGACGGTTTTCATCCGCCGATACAGGGGTATAGCGGCCATTCTCCAGGCGGTAGACATCCAGCTCACCGGTTTTGGGATGAAAGATTACATAGACAGGCACCTGCAAAATGCGCTCGTAGAAATACCATTTTCCATAGGGATAGTGGGGATTGATGGAGTACTCGCCGCCCTCGGTTTCGGAGATGAATTCCATCACAATCGCCGGGGGATTCCCTTCTAAGTGTGGGGTATAGCTGCGGCGGATCTCTCCTTCGGGAATCGGCTGTACTGCGGGCACATAAACCCAGTCGGGGGCTTTCACCACCACCTTGTCCCCGACAGTGCTGCAAAGGCCAAAGTTGGAGGCGATCAAAGCCTGGGCAGGGATCATCTGAGCGAGTTCCAATGCCTCACGCAGAGCAGCAGCCAAAAGGGGCTGTAAGGTGCTTTCCACAGGCTCATCCGGCAAGGGAAAGTCTTCCGGCAGTTTTTCCCATCGAATGGGAGGTAGGGGCGGGGTGAGCCGAACAGGAGAGAGGGTCATGGCTTAGGATACTCATGGTGATAAGGTACATGAATGCCTTTTGAATAACTCAAAGCACTTGCTGATATCAACCCCAGGCAATTCCACAAGGCTGTTGCAGGCTAGGACGGATTCAGTCATCTCGACTGCCAATCCATACGGTTGAGATATGCTTGGGGGCAATGAGCAAGTTTTTCGGCGTCTTCCTTGGATTCAGCAAGAGAGCGTATGCCAGAGCCTGAACCCTCTTCTGCCCACATTCTGGTGATCGAAGATGAAGCTAAGCTGGCTCGTTTTGTGGAAACGGAGCTGACCTGTGAGGGATATCGAGTCAGCGTAGCCAGCGATGGCATGGCCGGGTTGAGGGCAGCCTGCGACCAAAACCCCGACTTGGTGCTGTTGGACTGGATGTTGCCCGGCATCTCAGGTTTGGAAATTTGTCGGCGACTGCGCTCAACGGGCAACCGCGTGCCGGTGGTGTTGATGACCGCCAGAGATGAGGTGTCGGATCGAGCAGCGGGGTTGGATGCCGGGGCGGATGATTACGTGGTCAAACCCTTCAGCATTCAGGAGCTGCTGTCTCGGATACGGATCTATTTGCGGCAGCCGAGGCGATCCCGCGATGGCCAGTTGGTGTTCATGGATCTGATTCTGGATCCCGTAACGCGGGAGGTCACTCGGGGAGAGCGGCAAGTGGAGTTAACAGCCAAAGAATACGACCTGCTGCGCTACTTGATGGAACACCCTCGACAGGTGCTCACCCGCCAGCAGATTTTGGAGCATGTGTGGGGGCTGGACTACATGGGCGACTCCAACATCATCGAGGTCTACATTCGCTATTTGCGCCTCAAGATCGAAGGCCAAGGGGAAAAGCGCCTCATCCAGACCGTGCGTGGGGTGGGCTACGTGCTGCGGGAGTAGGGGTATGGGGATCCAAAACCCCCCAGTGGAATCTTGCTTGTGAGGTTAGTTGAATTGAGGGATTTTGGGGTGCAGAGCGTGTTGTTGATGAACCTATGGAGTGCAGGGCTGTTGGGTCTCACCTTCAGCTCACCTGGAGAATTTGTCTTCCGTTTTCCCCCTGGCACCCCGCTGGTGGGAGGGCTGGGCCTGCGCTGGTATGGCCTATTGATGGCAGTGGCCGTGTTGGTCGGCTTGATCTTGACCAAAGCACTGGCCGAATCCCGTCATTTGGAGAAAGAACCCGGCAAAGCCGGCGAACGGGTGGAGCTACTGGCCCTGTGGCTGGTGGTGTCTGGGTTTCTGGGGGCCAGACTCTACTACGTCATCACCCATTGGTCAGAGTTCAGAGATAACCCCCTCTCGGCCTTCGCCATTTGGCAGGGGGGCCTCATCATCCATGGCGGGGTGCTGGCCGGTGCTCTGGCTCTCTACTTCTATTGCCGCGCCACCGGGATCCACGGCTGGAAGTATGCCGATGTTCTCACCCCTGGGTTAATTTTGGGCCAAGCCATTGGGCGCTGGGGCAACTTTTTCAATTCCGAGGCCTATGGTGCCCCTATTCCCCCGGACAGCCCTTGGCCGCTGCGGGTGTACATTCCTCCCCAAGCTCGCGAGCCGGAATACAGCCAGTTTGAGTTTTTCCACCCGATCTTTTTCTACGAGAGCATCCTCAATCTGGCCCTGTTTGCTCTGTTGATGGGGATGTTCTGGCGATTCCCCAAGCTTAAAGATGGCACTTGGGTTTGGACGTATGTGGTCGGCTACAGCTTGATTCGCATCCCTTACGAAATCTTGCGCGTGTCGGCGGTGGCCTATCTGCCGGGAACTTCCATCAAAGCCGCCTATGTAGCCAGTGGCTTGGGCTTGGTGATCGGGATCGGCATGTTGATCTACATGTACCGGCTGCGCTTCGACCCCGATTTGGAACAACTGGCAGCGTGGTTATCGGAGCAAGCGGGATTAGCGCCAGAAGCAGCCCAAAACCTTCTGGAACGGGCTTGGGCTATTCAACAGAGACATCGCCGCGCCGACCTGTTGGATCGTGTCACCCTCGCCATGCCCCACTTTCCCGGCACCCTTGCCCCTCACCTGTCTCTTGGCCAACGGGAGCTGCTCATGCGGCAACTGTTTTGTCGCCTGGAAGGCAGGGATCCCTCTGAGGAAGGGCTGGCCCAAGCCAGTCAGTGCCGTGGCCATCAGGCTGAATCAGGGTCATTCCCTCACCCCCAAGGAGAAAGCAGGGCCAGGGAGCAAAACCTTTAGGCCAGCAGACCTCGGGCCAGCAAACCCGCCCTCCCTCCCATCAACACCAACAGCCAAGTGGGCTGGCGAAAGCGCATCAAGGCAATGAAGGCCGCTACCCCGATCCCCAAAGCCACCAGCGAAGCGGGAGTTGTTTGTTGTAGCAGCGCATTTTGGGCCAAGGGCACTGTAGCCGCAGCAAAAGCCCCCAGGGCCGTTGGGGTAATTGCCTGCAGGGATCCCTTCACCCAAGCATTGTGCCGTATGCGCAACAGAACCGGAGCTGCCAGCAAAATAAAGGCAAAAGAAGGGGCAAAGATGGCCACTGTTGCCGTCAGGGCCCCCAGCACCCCTGCCACCTTGTAGCCGATAAAGGCTGCCGTTAGCACCACCGGGCCAGGAGTAAATTGCCCAATGGCCACCCCATCCAAGAACTCTGTCGGCGTCAACCAGCCCAACTGATCCACCACCTCGTCGGCGATGAAGGGGATGATCACCAGCCCTCCCCCGAAGATGGCGCCGCCTACTTTCAGGAAAAACAAGGCCAAAGGCCAGAAATAGGCACCAATCCGCTCCAGACCCCAAAAGCTGCTCAGGATAAGGGTTTCCGGTGGAACCGTGGCCACTACCGTCTGGGCCAACGTCAATACTGGCCAAGGGAGTAAAATCGGGATCCCCGATAGTGGGCCTTTTTTGGGCCCATACAGCAGCAGCCCCACCAGAGCCGCCAGCCCGAACAGCAACAGGATATTCACCCCCCCAATCCGCAGCAGGGCAAAGGCCGCCACCGCGATCAGCCCCCGGCTCCAATCCTTCACAGCTTTACGGCCCAGTTTCCAGCAAAAGGCCAGGATAATGGCGATCACCACCGGGGCCACCCCAAAAAACATCCCCTCTAGCTGCGGCACCCCCTGAAAGCGAAAGTAAAGCCAAGAAAAAATCACCTCGATCACAAAAGCAGGGGCAATGAAGCAAATCCCCGCCAGCACCGCCCCCAACCAGCCTGCCCGCACATAGCCGACATAGATCCCCATCTGGGTAGAAGCTGGCCCTGGCAACATTTCACATAGGCCCACCCCTTCGGTAAATTGTTCCTGGCTCATCCAGCCCCGCCGGATCACCGCCTCATCGTGTTGCATGGCGATGTGGGCTTGGGGGCCGCCGAAACCCAGGGATCCCAGCTGCAGGAATACCACGGCAATCTCTTTCAGGCGCGTTGAAAGGGAGGGCAAGTTGTCGGGGGCGTTTTCCGGCCTGGGGAACTGACCGGGAGCAGACTCAGAAGACATGGGCAAAGCCCGGCAAGACAACCCCGCCTATCCTGCCATCTGTCCGGGATCCCTTCAAGAGGACAACACTCGCCCGTTTATCCTTTCACCCAAACTGCCCCCTCAGGTCTTCAGGCTTCGCAACCACTCTTCCAGAGCGCGGATCGGCGCGGGATCCCGGTAGACGCGATCTTGACGTGCTTTCACCTGCTGGCCCATTTGCTCTCGCCACTCTGGATCCAAGCCCAACCGACTGGCAATCTGGACGTATTCATCGAGGTTATGAGCGATGGTATCGAGAATCCCCATCTGCTGCAGGATGGCGTAGGTGTGGCGGCCCCGCATCAGGGATCCGGGCAAGGTGACGATGGGCAGCCCGTGGGGCAGGGCTTCCAGGGTGGTGTTGCCCCCTGACCAGCCGAGGCTATCCAGGTAAATATCCCCCAGGGCGTTGTAGGCGGCATATTCTGCAGGCGAGAGCATGCCTCTAACCCCCAAAACCCTGAACTTTGCTGAATTTACTGAGCTTTAGGCGGTTTGGCAAAAGTCATTGAGAGGGATATAGTAGACCAAGTTTCCCCCTGATCCTTGAGTCCACCGCAACGGTTGCCGGGAAGTGAAGGGGGAAAGCGCTCGGGGGGTATTCCTCAGGGCTTTGCGGGATACCGCCTTCCTGCTCAGAGATAGGCAGGATGCGATCGCTTCTTTCCTGAACCATGTTCAGGAGAGTTCAGCGTGAATGTATCAGTTCCGGTAGGAGCACCACATACTCTTCGGCAGCTAGGTCATAGGCCTGAAAGGCTCGTCGCAGCCGCTGCCAAAAGCGCTCGCGGATCCCTTGGGAGAGGCGGCCCCGCAAAAATAGAAATTGACACTTCTAGAAATTGACACTTCCCCACTTTCCGGGCGATGCGGGGGAACACCTCGTCGTACTGAGGTAAGTACTTGAATAGGGATTGGGCGCAGAGGTAAAGCACCCTGTCGGGATCCACCCCCCAAGCTTGCCAGTCCACAGGGGCGGGGTCAACTTCTAGGGGAATATAGTAGGTGCCGATGCCAGGCAGGGGCAGGAGCTGCTCGGTGTAATGGCCGGCCCCGTCCGGCGGCTCCATCAGCTCGCTGCTGAGGAAAACGTCTATTGTCGGCAGGCCAGAAGTTTGCGGGTGGCCCCAGGCCATCGCCTGTACCGGCGCCAAGCGGAGGGCGGCCAGTTGGGCACAGACCGGGTCAATGCCCACTTCCGGGTAGAGGAGCACATCCAGCTGTGCCTCTCGAATAGCCGCTTGCCATTTTCTATGCTGCGGGATCCGGCCACAAAGTGCTCAAAACGAGGGGGCAGGGAGCATGTGACCTCATCTTGGATGACCGAGGTGTGGAAGCCGTAGAGGGCCACTTGAGCACGATCCAGGGCTTCTACCCAGCCGCGAGTCAGGATCTTCCAAACGGAGTGATCCCGAAACAGGCCGGAGACAATGCCCACCCGCACTCGGCCAGGATGTCGCTGCCAGAGGACGGAGGGCTGGGGATAGCGGGCCGCCATCACGTCCCTCACCAAGGATCCGTAGAGCTGCTGCAGATCGCGGTCGTTCTGGCCTTGGTAGGGCAAAAAGAAGGGTTGGACGGAGCCGATCCCGGCAGCTGCTCGCTCCAGGGTTTCGGGATCCCGCGGCAGGTGTTCCCAGCGGCCCTTCACCTGTTGTAGGGCTTGGCGGTAGCGCTCCCGGGCCACGGGAACTTGGTCTGCCGAGGCGTACAGCAAGGGCAACTGGCTAACACACCAGCCCAGGGCCGCGGCCAAGTCGGCGGGATCCGCTTGCCAGAGTTGGTAGAACAGCTCCGCCGCTTCCTCCTCCCGGCCACAATCCCGCAGCAGGATGGCCAGGGTGTAGGCGGCATCGGCAAAGTCCGGCTGCAGCTCCAGGGCCTGTCCCAAGGGGACAAGGGCCACCTCCAAATCCCCCTGCTGCCGCAGCACCAGCCCCAGCTGGTAGAAGACTTCTGGATCCGGCCCCCCCCTGCTCTAGGGCCAGTTGCAGGTGAGTTTTCGCCTCCGCCAGCCGCCCCGCCTGCTTGAGGGCAATCCCCAGGTTAAAGTGGGCATCGGGGAACCAAAGCTGTTGGACAAGGGCCTGCCGGATCAGGGCAATTGCTTCCTCTAGGGATCCCTGTTGCTGCCGACAGACCCCCAAGAGGTGCAGCGCCTCCGGGTGAGTGGGCTGGGCTTGCAGCACCTGCTGGTAAAGCGAGACGGCCTGTGGCCATTGCCCCGCTTGGTGATGGCGAACGGCCTGGGCCAACAGACGCTGCAGATGCTCTCCTTTGCCCTCTCCAGCTCTGCTTGGGCCAAAGCCTTTCCCCGGTCTAGGCATGGATGGCAGTGCGCTCCTCGCGCGGGCGGATCCTGAGCCTGTGCCCCATCAGCCGTTGGGGAAATTGAGAAAGCCCGCCAAAGCCGGGGCAATCGGCAACAGGGTCATGACCATCAAAAAGAGGGCCAGCAATGCCAAAGCATCCCGCTGACCGTCGGTTTCAGTAATCTCATCCTGCGGTGGACGCTCTGGCTCGCGGGCGATGAACAGGATCAGCAGCGCCCAGTAGAGGGCCAAGACGTTGCTGATGGCCGCCACCGCCAAGGCAATCAGGGTGATGAAGGTGGCGCGGGCCGCCGTCTTCCGCCCGTACACCGCCTGCACAATGCGACCCCCGTCCAGCTGCCCTGCCGGCAGCAGGCTCAAGGCGGTGATTGCCAGGCCAATCCAGCCCACGGCAACAAAAGGATGAATGGGAACCAGCTCCACCTGCAACTGGGATCCCAGCACCAGCCGCGCTAGGGTGCCCACCAGGATGGAGCTGCGGAAGATCTCCGTGGGCACATACAGACCCTCGGAGCCGGAGAGCTTCAGGCCAGCCAAGAGCACCAGCAGCGACAGGATCCCGCTCGCTGCCGGGCCGGCAAAGGCAATGTCGAAGAGGACCTTGCGGCTGGGCACCGGCGATTGGATGCGGTTTAGGGATCCCAGCGTGCCAATCCCCAAGCTGGGGATAACAAAAGCAGGGCTGAGGCGCACGCCGTACTTGCCCGCCATCCAGCGGTGTCCGGTCTCATGCACCAGCAAGATGGCGAAGATCCCGGCTGCCACCGGCAGGGCTTCCACCCAGCGCCCCGGCGCATCCAACAGCCGGAAGCCCAAGAGATTGGCCCCCACCTCCAACGTGGCGACGAAGCTGAAGACCAGCAACGCCCCCGCCAGGATCTGCGCCCCCACGGAAGCGCGGTAATTGACGATGGGATCCGGCAAGACCACCACCGCCGGCTTTTCCGCCGGATCCTCCACCAAAAAGAGCTGGTAGCGACTGCCCACCTGCTCTTTGAGCTTCTCCACCAGCAGGGGTACCACCACCTCCGCCTCCTGGCGCAGGTTGCCCTTAAAAATCGCCCCTTCCCCATAGGGGACGGTCTCGGTGACGAAAAAGGTATCGAGGCCGAAAATAGACTGAATGGCCTGCAGATCCTCAGCCGAGATCCGCTGCAGAACCGCAGGCGCTTCCAAAGGCGCCTCCCCTGCCGAAGGGGCTTCCCCCTGCTCTTCCAGACGAGCCAACTGCTCGCGACGGGCCTGCAGCTCCTGCTGGGCCAACTGGCGGGTCTTGCGCCCCACAGCAATGTAAAGCCCTGTAAAGACCAACAGCAACACCAGGAAGCCTGCAAAATTGAGGTAGATCCCCAGCAGCAGCAGCCCCAGGAAAACCACCCACGGCAACAAGAGCAGGGATCCCTGTAACCACACCCAAACGGCTAAGGATCCCCGCCGACGGGCTCTCCAGAAGCCCCAACCCAAAAAGGCCAGCGTTCCCAGCAAAAAGAGGGGAGTAATCTCGGTGGCGATGTTCATGGTCTACCTGTGATGGCCTACCTGCAAGAGTGCTCCACACCTCTGACGCGACTGAGGCGAGGCAGCAGACAGCTTAAGCAGAAACAGCCGCTCCCTCAAAACGGGGCTCAGGCTGCTCCCACAAGTAGAAGCCGGCACGGCGGGGCTTGAGCAGAAACAGCCGCAAAAACTGATAGAAGTTATTCAGGTAGAGGGGCAGCTTGCGCAAACCCTTGAAGGGGCCGGATCCCCGGGCAATCTCCCTCAGCTTGGCGTTGTTGGCCACACACTTCTGCAGCCGCCGCACAAACTCAGGGTTTTCCACATCCAACACCACCGGAAACACCTTGGCCGCCTCGCGGTTGGTCTTGTAGATCACCTCCATGTCATAAGCATGGGGATCCAAGCCGATGAGGCGGTAGAAATCGGGGCGCTCTCCCACATCATTGAGGTACATGGTGGCGAACACCGACAGCAAGAAGAAGCGGCACCACAGCTTGGCCACCCACCCCTGCAGCAGCCTGGGCTGGCTCAGAAGCATCAGCGCGAAGAAATCGCCGTGGCGGTTCTCGTCCTGGCACCAGTTCTTGAAGAAGTTGAAGATCGGGTAAACGCGATCCTCGGGGTGGGCCTCCAGGTGGCGGTAGATGAGAATGTAGCGCCAGTAGCCAATCTTCTCCGAGAGATAGGTGGCATAGAAGATGAAACGCGGCGCGAAATAGGTGTAAGACTTGTGCTTAGTGAGAAAGCTCAGGTCGAAGGCCATGTTGAAGTCGCCCATGGCGCGGTTCAGAAAGCCGGCATGGCGGGCCTCATCGCGGCTCATCAGGGCAAAGCACTCGGCCAAAACGGGGTTGGTCTCTTTTAGCTTGCGCGACAGCTCCTTGTAGAGGAGAAAACCGGAGAACTCGGCTGTACAGGAGCGCTCCAAGAACTCCACAAACAACCGGCGCGCCTGCGGATCCAGGCGGCTTTCCCAGTCTTGGTTGAACTCCTCACCCCGGACGAAGTGATGGCGGTTGTAGTCGGCGCGAAACTCCTGCAGGATGGCCCGGAAATCGGCCTCTCGAGCCCCTAAGCCCATTTTGCCGATGGCCTCGAAATCGGTGGTGTAGAAGCGCGGCGTCAGGATGGTCTCGGTGGGCACTCGCGCTTGAGTTTGAGCAGCTTGCAAACTGGGACTCATAGTGATTTAAAGCGGATGAAAAGGCCAGGTATACTCTCGCAGTTTACCAGCCTCTCTGGCCGTCGTGGGGATAAGAAGTGTTACCGGCAGGCTGTAAACTACCCGACCCTGACTGCTTCGCAGTACAGGGCGGGCTTAAGGCCTCCGGCCCGCTGGCGCGAACGGTAGCCCTGCAGTTGGCAAGCCAA